>NZ_JBXWSB010000063.1:0-26634 GCF_059613205.1 Ruegeria sp. BHSB064 | reverse complement strand
GTGAATGCGTTACCAACAACAATGCCGCTCCGGTATCGGCAACAAGCGATAGCATCAGGTCCAGTACGGTTGCGCTGGCGGTTTCGTCCAGATTGCCTGTCGGTTCATCAGCCAGCAGCAGCTTGGGACGCGCGGCCATGGCCCGTCCGATGGCAACCCGTTGTTGTTGACCGCCCGACAGGTTCTCGGGGTAACGGTCCAGCAAGTCTGACAGACCCAGTCGTTCCGCCAGATGGCTGTTCCACGCAGTATCCTCGACACCGGCCATACGGGCGTGAAAGGACAGGTTCTGCGCGACTGTCAGGGAGGGAATCAAGTTGAATTGTTGAAACACCAACGACACATGGTTCCGGCGCAGCGCTGCCCGCCCTGCATCATCCAGAGTGGACAGACGTGTTTCCCCCAATGTGATTTCGCCGCCGTCAAAGCTGTCTAGGGCTGCGGCAAGGTTCAGCAGGGTGCTTTTGCCACTGCCGCTTTCGCCGGTCAGCGCCAGGGTTTGCCCTTGATCCAGAACCAGAGATACATCGCGCAGCACCGGACGCCCGCCGGGATAGGATTTCTGCACCTTGTCTATGGTCAACACCATGGCTTGCCCCGCTTTTGTTCCGCAAGATGTGCAACAGTTTTTATCCATGTCCAGTGCAGACCGACCACCGGAGCGTTTCGCCGCAGGTGCAAATGCCGTCTGGTGGTCTTGTGCGCAACCGCAGCACAGTCCATTCTGAGACAACGCGTTTCCGTTGCAAATCAGGATGACATTACATGACCTTGTTGCACCAGATCATGTGGGGCAGTACTTTTTTGGGCCTTTGCTTTTTGGTCGAGATTATTCTGCTGACCTGGTGCACTCTGGTCCTTCTCAAGCTCGAGCCGAAGTTGACGGTGAAAAGCAACTTTATGGCTGTTGCCATTCCGATTGCCGTGGCACTGGCCTTCATTGTTGCAACGCACACAATCCAGGTCTGGATTTGGGCCATTGTCTGGGTGTTGCTGGATGTGCTTCCGACCTGGAACTCGGCCATCTATTTCTCGCTCGTGACGTTTACGACACTGGGCTATGGCGACATCGTTCTGGGCGAGGCGCTGCGTATCTTTGGGTCTTTTGCCTCGGTTGCGGGTCTTTTGACCTTTGGATTGTCCACTGCCTATATGGTGGCGCTGATGACACGCGTGTTCAACGACAGGTTCTTCTCCTAAAGGATCGGCGCGAACAACCGCGCCAGAGGTGCGCCAAAGCGAATATATGCCGGCTGCTGTGCAAGGGTGCGCGTCAACTCGTAACTGTTTTCGAAATCTGCGTGCAACATCTCGGCGACCCGGTTCGCAGCCTGAGTATCGAAAAACAGCGCCATAGCCTCGAAATTCAGCCGGAAAGAGCGGTTGTCCAGATTGGTTGTGCCAACTGCCGCCAGCGCATCGTCGACCACAAAAGCCTTTTGATGCATGAAACCGTCGGTATAGCGAAAGATCCGCGCACCGCAGTCGCGGGCCTCGTCAAAATAGGCAAATGCGGCCAGCCAGGGCAGGCGGTGGTCGATCATGTCAGGCACCAGAATGCGCACGTCCACGCCGCGCATGGCGGCGTGTTGTAGCGCGCTCATGACGTCGATATCGGGCACGAAATAGGGGGAGGCGATCCAAAACCTCTCTTTCGCTTCGGCGATGGCGGCAAAGAACATCATTGCGCCGGTTTCCGTGTCATCTCCGGGGCCGGTGGCGACAAGCAGGGCGTTCATGTCCTGTTCGGCCTCGGAACCTGCCCAGTCCAGTTCGTCTATCAGATCTTCGTCCCGCGCCCAGTGCCAGTCTTCGGTGAAGATCAGTTGCAGTTGGCGTACGATATGGCCCGTCATTTTCAAATGGGTGTCGCGCCAATGGCCGAAATGCTTGCTTTGCCCCAGATACTCGACGCCAACATTGTGACCACCGATGAATCCGACTTCCCCGTCGATCACCACTGTTTTCCTGTGGTTGCGGTAGTTCAGTTGAAACCGGAAGTTCGGACCGCGCTGATCTTTTGGGTTTGCGACGTCGATCCCGGCTTGCTGCAAGGTTTCCAGGTAGTCGGAGGACAGCCCGTAACTGCCCACTGCGTCGGTCATGAACCGGACGCGCACCCCGCGTTTTGCCGCAGCGATCAGTTTTTCCTGAAGCTTCAGCCCCAATTCATCGGCACGCACGATGTAGAACTGAATCAGGATGTAGCTTTTGGCTGCGTCGATAGAATCGAAGATCGCATCAAAAGTGGCTTGCCCATCAATCAGCAATTCCGCCCCGTTCCCGCGCGAAACTGGCAGATGCGCCAGAACCTCGAACGGGCGAGGGTTGATCGACAAGCGGGAAAGGTCAGGTTTCGAGTAATCGGCAAAGGTCTTGATCCCTTCGACCACGCGTTCGCTTTCCTGACGTGCGATGCGATAACCGCGAAAACGGTGGCGTCCCAGAAACAAATAAGCAGGCACAGCGACAAAAGGGGCTGAAGCCAAAAATACAACCCAACCCACCGCTCCCTGCGGGGTTCGTGCCGTCTGGGCCGCGCGGACCACGAACACTGCTGCCGTCGCATAGAGGGCAAAAACGACGGCAGAAACAAGTAATGTCCACATAAGGTTAAGGCTCCGGGATGGATCAGTTCGCCCCAGTGTAGACCCGAGACCAATCCTGCGCCATATCCACAATGACCCAACCCATATCGGGGCCTTGGTCCAGCCCGTCAGCCAGCTTTCCTATGGCGCTTTCACGGTCATAGGCCCATTCACGGTCGGCATCTGTATGATGGATCAGCACGCCCAATCTGGGGCCGTCACCGGCGGTGACCCACTGTATCATCGCAAAGTCCCCGTCCGAGTTGCCCCCGGCCAGAATCGGGCGCTTGCCGATTGTGCGTTCGATGTTGATGGGTTTGCCTTCCTTGTCATCGATGAACGCGATACCCGGCGCCTTGACGATCGTTGGCGTGCCGTCAATTACTTCATAGCTGGTGTTGCCATAGGTTCCCAAAACCTGATTGGGCGGAATGCCATAGGCTTCTTCGGCGAACACACGCATGAAATGCAGACCACCGCCCGAGACAATATACGTAGTGAATCCTTCATCCCGCAAATAACGCAACAGTTCGACCATCGGCTGATAGGTCATCTGGTCGTAAGCCAGATCGGTATCGGGATGACGCTCTGTCGCCAACCAATCGGCCACAGCGGTCTGAAATTCCGCAACGCTGCTACCGGAATGCGAGGCGTTCACGACTTCAATCAACGCGTCATGGCCACCCTCTAACACCGTTGCCAAATCTCCTTTGGCGGCGGCTTCCAGTACGGGCGTTGTCAGGATCGACGGATCTTGCTCTGCCATTTCTGTAAGCCGGTCCATGGCAAAGATGAACTGGAAATAAACGGGCTGCTCGGCCCAAAGCGTTCCGTCATTGTCAAAGACAGCAATCCGGTCGGCAGGGGTCACATAGTTGGGGCTGTCTTGACTGCTAACCCCGTCAACAAAGGCGACAATCTGATCTTTGGCATGACCGTTGGTCCAACTGGGCAGCGGATCAGCAAAGGCAAGGTGCGGGGTCAGGACCAGCGCGGCGAAAAGGAACAGGGGTTTCATGTTAATCCTCTAAACGAAGAAAGGGCCGCCGCTTTGTCGGCGACCCTTGAGTTTATGACACCAAGGTCAGTTGCCAGTAGGTGTGCTCAGTTTCTCCATCACCTGATCCAGGCTGAAGCTGGCCGCTTTCTGGCGTGGCGGGAATTCCTGGAAGGTGCTCAGGAAACTGCCGACATATTGCTGTGCCGGGACAAGGAAATACGCCCGGTCGAGAATCCAGTCGTAATAGGTGTTCGACGTACGGTAGCCCCGTTCGTATGGATCGCGGCGCAGATTGACGATGATCGGCACGCGCAACTCGGTAAACGGTTCCATCCAGGCGCGGAACGTGGCCCATGCCTTCTGCTCGAGGAAGATCAGCTTCCAATCGTCAAAGCGCAGCGCGGACAGGTCGCCATCGTCGGTGAAATAGAAAATCTCGCGACGCGGGCTTTCCGTGGTTTCACCCGTCAGCAGCGGTAGGATGTTGTAGCCATCCAGATGCACCTTGTAGTCACGGCCCATCGCAGCGGAGGTATAGCCCGCTTTGAGTTTTTCCTTGATTTCCGGGTCACCTGCAACGGCCAGATAGGTCGGCAGCCAGTCCATGTGATGCACGATTTCGTTGTTCACGGAACCAGCTTCGATCTGACCGGGCCAACGCACCATCGAAGGTACACGCCAGCCACCTTCCCAGTTGGTGTTCTTCTCACCCCAGAACGGGGTCGAAGCTGCATCTGGCCAGGTGTTGTAGTGGGGTCCGTTGTCGGTCGAGTAATGCACGATGGTGTTTTCAGCGATACCCAGCTCATCCAGCAGATCAAGCAACTGACCCACATGCATGTCATGTTCAATCATGCCAGCGGTGTATTCGTCAGCGGGGCCACCGTAGATTTCATTAGCCTGCTGACGCATCTCGTCTTTGACATGGGTGCGGAAGTGCATCCGTGTGCCGTTCCACCAGACGTAGAAGGGCGTGCCGTTTGCATTAGCTTCGCGAATGAACTCGACGGCGGCTTCCAGTGTTTCCTCATCCACCGTTTCCATACGCTTCCGGGTCAGAGGACCAGTGTCTTCAATCGGGCCGCCAGCGGTTGAGCGAATGACGCCACGCGGGCCATATGCCTCGCGGAAAGTCCGGCCATCGGGCAGGATCGCGTCACCCGGATAGTCCTCATGCTCGGGTTCTTCTTCGGCATTCAGGTGATATAGATTGCCAAAAAATTTGTCAAAACCGTGGTTTGTCGGAAGATGTTCGTCCCGGTCGCCCAGATGGTTCTTGCCAAACTGCCCCGTCACATAGCCGTGGTCCTTCAACAGCCCGGCGATGGTCGGGTCTTCGACCTGCATCCCTTCTTTGGCACCCGGCAGACCCACTTTGGACAAGCCGGTGCGGAACACAGATTGCCCCATGATGTAAGAAGACCGGCCGGCGGTGCAGGATTGCTCGCCATAATAATCGGTGAAAATCATGCCTTCTTTGGCAACGCGGTCGATGTTGGGCGTGCGGTATCCCATCAGACCCATGGTGTAGGCCGAGATGTTGGACTGACCAATATCATCGCCCCAGATTACAAGGATATTGGGTTTCTGATCCTGCGCCCAAGCGGGTAAAGCCAGCGCAAGCGCGACGGAGGCCACGGCGAACCGGCGCAATCCGATGCGCCAAGTATCGGTTAAGGAACGGGGTGGTGACATGATATGCTCCTGATCTGAGCGGGCATTTGGGCCCTTGGAACGAAAGAAAAAGCCGACGGTCAAAAAAGCTTGAAGAGCGCGGCAATAAATCATTGATTCCCAACTGAAATGAGCTAACGACTGCAGGAATCAAACACGTCTAGTTTAAGTCAGTTTCGATGCTATAAACTCATCATATGATTACATTGCAAAGTTCTTATGCGAGGAAGAATGAGTATTCTGACGCAATTGCAAAAAACAGCTTGGTTTGGGGACCGTTCGGCCTCGTTCCAAAGGGACTTGGCGACGTGCGGGATCCTGAAATCTGTCGAAGCATGTGAAACGCTTTATCACTATGGCGATCCCGCAAACGGCATTTATGCGGTTCTCAGCGGTGGCGTTCAGATCACCGCGCCAGCGGATGACGGGCAAGAGTTTGTTTTGCATCGCGAAGGCGCTGGGTTTTGGATTGGTGACCTGGCTTTGTTTGCCGGGGCGCAGCGGCTGGTCAGTGTAATTGCCACCCAAGCGACTCAGACGGTGTTTTTTCCGAACACGCGGATCATGAGGCTGGTACAGAACAATCCCGAATACATCCGCGATTTTTATACACTGACTCATGACAACATGCAGACCGCACTTAGGATCATGGCGAATCTGGCGGTTACGGGCACCGAAAAACGTTTGGTTCTGCGGTTGCTGCATCTGGACGAAGGCAACGTGAGCAGCGGAGACTGGATTGATGTGTCCCAGGACGATCTGGCGGCAATGATTGCGGTGTCGCAACCAACTTTGCACAGAAACCTTCACCGTCTGGCGGATTTGGGTCTGATCGAGCTTGGCTACGGCCGCGTAAGACTGCTGGATCGGCGGGCTTTGATTGCCAGTTGCCAGACATAAAGTCCTCCGCCCATTAGGAAATTCGCGCTGAAAGATAGGCCAAGTCGTTCTTTATCTGGGGCCTGATCTCACCGCAATTCGGTGTGTCCTTCAGGGTTTCGATCCAGTGACGCGGTGGGTTTTTCCCGGCAGAACGCGACCACTCAAGTGACGCTAAAATAGATTGGGCGTCCGCATTCAGGATTTCCGGAATTTCATTGCCGGTCAGCGTCGCCCAGACTCCAGTCCACACGCGTGCAACGGACCATGGGTTGTAACCGCCGCCGCCCAGAACAAGAAGCCTGGGCGCTACATCACGCAAACTTGCCACTGCGCGCCAATGCGCGTTGTTTGAAAGGGCCAGACGGGACAGAGGGTCTTCGGCCACCGCGTCTGCGCCGCATTGCAGGACGATGGCTTGGGGGTTGAAGGCTTCTGCAGCGGGAAGGATCAATTGGTCAAGAATTGCATTGAACTCATCATCATTCAGGTTCCGGGCGACTGGAAGATTGAATGCGGCACCGCCTGCATCGTCATCCAACGTACCCGTAAAGGGCCATCGTCGGGCTTCGTGCACCGATATCATGCGCAGTTTTGTCGAGCCGTGAAACGCAACCCCAACCCCGTCACAGTGATGTGCATCAATGTCGATATAGACCACACGATCAAGCCCCGCATTCAACAGGGTCTGGATCGCCAACACCGGATCATTGAGATAACAAAACCCGTTTGCACGATCTGCCAGCCCATGATGCGTACCACCGGCCGGGTTGAAAACGATACCGCCATCCCGGATGAGTTCCGCGGCCAGCATGGACCCGCCCGCTGCCGTGGCAGGGCGTCTGTACATCTCGGGGAAGACGGGATTCGACAAAGTGCCCAGCGCGTAGCGGTTACGCGTTTCGTCGGACACGTACTGTTCCTGCTCCGCTTTTTGCAAAGCGGCAATGTAGTCCGGCGTATGAAAGGTTTTTAACGCGCTGGGTTTGGCGCAGGGGCTGACGCGATAGTTTTCAGGCGTCACCCAGCCCAGCGCGCGGCACAGGTCGATAACGGTGGAAACCCGCGGTATGGCCAGCGGGTGCTTCGAGCCGTAAGTCGAGTTGCGGTAGATTTCTGACCCAATGAAAAGAGGTTTCTGCATAACTTAGCGGGCAGGGGCCTGACGATCATCTTCACCCAATCTGCCATCCAAGGACATCATGATGGCAACCGGGCGCAGCGCAGGAATATGGCTGAAGACAATCAGGATACACACCGTCATCGGCACGCTCAGGAATGCTCCGATAAGGCCCCAAACAGTTGTCCAGAAAGTCAGGGCCAAAATGACCAGAAAGGTCGACATGTTCAGCGAGCGTCCCAGCATGGCGGGATCCAGAAAATTGCCGATCAGAAACTGTAGCGTCCCGCAGCCAAAAACAATGACCAGAAACGGACCGATGGTTTCGAACTGAACCAATGCGATCATGGCGGGAAAGAAAACGGCGATGATCGATCCGATGGACGGGATAAAATTCAGCGCAAAGGTCAAAACCGCCCAGGTTTCCGCATATTCCAGCCCCAGAGCACGAAACACGGTATAGCTGATGCCTGCGGTAATCAGGCTGATCAAAGTTTTAACACCCACATAGCGCTGCAGGCTGACCGAGATTGCATCCAGCATGGTTGCAAATTCAGCTCCGGTCTTTGGGTCTCCGGCGGCGAGTTGGATCTTTTTGCGAAAAGCCAGACGTTCAGCCATCAGGAAGGCGACATAAAGGCTGATAAGAAAGAACTGGTTCAGCAGGGATGTGGCGCTGCCCAGAAGCAGGCGTCCGATGAAATTCATGTCGATATTGACCAGATTGTCTCGAATGAACCTGGTGACATCATTTCCAACCAGTCCTGTGATGCGCTCCACCGCGCCGTCGAACTGATTTTCATATGTGCTGATCGACCGCGCAAACTGTGTGGCCTGACTGCCAAGGATGTACATGATCATGAACAAACCGGCTAAAACCACCGTAACTCCGGCAATATTGGCCAGCCAGACCGGCGCGCGTGTCAATGCCGAAACCCGATCACTGAGCGCGAGGATCAGAACGTTGATTAGCAGCGCCATGGCCAGCGGAATCAAAAAGGTCGCCCCGGCGTAAAGACCCACGACGATCAGCGTTGCGATGATGCATGTGTCGCGCACCACTGACAGGCGCAGCCTGGGCCGAACATCGCTTTCATTCTGATCCGGGGTCATTTGCCCTCCTGTATGTTCGACGATGCCTGCGCCTTTGCGGTATTGTTCTGCACAATCCTGCACGCGCAGTAGGTCGGATGCAATGCGTTCACTGGCGCGATTGACCGCATTTTTCGATTTGATACCGATGACGGGTTCTGTGTTTTTTTCCGGTGGGTTAGGGTTGAAGAATGACCAAACCTGCGAATCCTCTGTTTGGCCGACTGTTTCAGGCCCTGTGGCTGGCGCTGCGCCGGTTCGGCAGTAAAAACGGGCCTGTCATGAGCAGCCATGTCGCCATGTCGTTGATGATGGCACTCTTTCCATTTGTGCTGTTCACCGTTGCTTTAGCCGGTTCGCTTTCGCAGGGCTATGTGACCGATGAGTTGATCGAGTTGATCTTCGGCGCTTGGCCCAAGGACGTCGCCGACCCAATCGTGGCCGAACTGCGCGCGGTTCTGGCCGGATCGGGAACGGGTGTCATCACGTTGGGTGGTCTTCTGGCAATCTACTTTGCGTCGAACGGTGTGGCAGCAGTGCGCGCTGCCATGAATCAAGCCTATCACGATCAAGACAGCTGGCCGTTTTGGAAAACCAGGCTGCTGTGTCTGGTTTTGGTTATCTTAGGTGGGGCAGCTATTTTGGTCATCGCCGCGGTCGAGGTGATCTTGCCGGTCTACACCAATCTGGTGGCCGAACACACTGACGTACCCGTGACACAATGGCTGTCGGTCGATCGCCTGCGCTGGACATTCACTGTGGGGGTTCCAGCTGGCACGGTCCTTCTGGCCCATCTCATCTTGCCAACCCGTCGGCACAAGCTGTCGCAAATCCTGCCCGGCGTGGTGCTGACTTTGGCTTTATGGACAGCAGGTGGGTGGGCGTTTTCGATCTATATCAGCCAATTCGCCACATACAGCGCCACCTATGCGGGGCTGGCCGGCGCCATGGCCGCTTTGATCTTTTTGTACCTGTGCTCGGCGATGCTGATTTTAGGCGCAGAGTATAACGGCGCTTTGATGGACCTGAACAACGCAGCGGACGGGGACAAGGCATGAGGTCTTTGGTTCTTGCTTTCTGCCTGCTGCTGGCAAGCGTGGCGCAGGCCCAGGATTACGTTGGCTCGGACCAATGTATCGACTGCCACCAGCAAGAAGGTGACGCTTGGGCAACCTCTCACCATGCGCTGGCCTGGACGGAAGTTGGGGATGGCGCGCTGGTTGCCGATTTTCACGGAACCCAATTTAGACATGACGGAATGACGGTCGAGTTCGCAGAAGACGCTGGCAGATATACCGCCCGTGTCACCGAAAAGGACGGCGTAACAACAGACTATGACGTGCATTCTGTCGTCGGGATCGAGCCGTTGCAGCAATATCTGTTTGAAACCGAACCGGGGCGTTTACAAAGCTTTGACGTGGTCTGGGATACGGAACGCAAGGAATGGTTTCATCTTTATCCCGATCAGGATTTACCGCCGGATGACGGGTTGCATTGGACGGGCCCTTACAAGAATTGGAACAGCCGCTGCGCCGAATGCCATGCGACCGGGTTTGAAAAGAACTATTCCGCTGAAACCCGATCCTATGCGTCGCAACAGGTTGAAATCGGCGTCGGGTGCGAGGCCTGTCACGGTCCGGGATCCGCGCATGTCGATTGGGTAAACGGGCAGGGCATGTCCGAAAATCTTGGACCCTCAGGTTTTTTAATGAACTGGGGCAAAGGACAGACCGAGTCGGAAATCCAGCAATGTGCAGGCTGCCATTCCCGGCGTGAGGCGCATGGCGACGGAAATCCGCTTCCCGGCACGCCCTATCACGATGCCTACAACCTGGCCCTGTTGCGCCCCGGATCGTACCACCCGGACGGGCAGATATTGGATGAGGTGTATGTCTACGGCTCGTTCCTGCAGTCCAAGATGTACGCTCAAGGCGTCGGATGCATGAATTGTCACGAGCCGCACAGCGCAAAGCTGAAGGCGGAAGGAAACGGTGTTTGCACGCAGTGTCATTCGCCAGCAGGGAACCCTGACTTTCCGACGCTTACAGCAAAAGAATACGATACGCCCGCGCATCATCATCATCCTGAAAACAGTGACGGCGCGCAGTGCAAAAGCTGCCATATGATCGAAAGGGTTTATATGGGCGTCGATGGGCGCCGCGATCACAGCTTCCGCATCCCGCGACCTGATCTGGGGCTAGGCGTCGATGCTTGCACCGATTGTCATGAAGATCGGGATCAGGACTGGGCGGCCAGTCAGATCGAAGGGTGGTTCCCGGATGCCGCTCATCGTGGCCCGCATTTTGGGACGGTTTTCAAAGCCGCTGCTGAAGGCAGATTGGACACGCCCGAAGGTTTGCTGGCCGTTGCGATGGACCCCTCCAATGCCGGAATCGTGCGTGCAACAGCGGCCTACTTGTTGCAACCCTTTGCTTCCCCGGACTTGGCCGCAGAGTCTGCGTCATTGCTTCAAGACGATGACCCCTTGATCCGCGCCAACGCAGCCGCCCTACAGCGTCAGGCCAACCCGGTCGAGCAGGTGCGGCGATTGGAACCTTTGTTGTCAGACCCGTTGCGCAATGTACGCATTGCTGCCGCGAAAGAGTTTCTGACGATACCTCAGCAAGCCCTTACACCTCAGCAACAATCGCTTGCCGGGCAGGGCATGTCAGAGTGGCAGCAGGCCATTGCGAACCGATTGGATTTCCCGGAAACCCACCTTGTTCTTGGGGGCATGGCCTTGACACTGCGCAACGCGCCAGCAGCCGAGCAGGCGTTTCGCGAAGTCGTAACTTTGGACCCGCAAAGGGGCGAAGCGTGGCCCATGTTGGTGCAACTGGCGCATATCAATCGCGGTCCGGACGCCGCGCGCGCCGTGCTGCGTGAGGCGCTGAACCTGCTGCCCAACGACCCGAACCTTCAACAATTGTCGCAACAGCTTGGTCCCTGATCCGGCACATCCCCGCCCGAATTGCTCCATTTTCAAGGCAAAATTTCACTCTAAGGACGGGATAAGTGTGCTGTTCAGAGGTGAAACATGACCAATGATGCGAAAAAGCGACCAACTATGGGTGTCAGCTCGGTTTCCCTTGCCCAACGCATAGAAGAGCTGCGCGGGCGCGCACCGGTTTACGTGTCACATGGAGAAGCGTTGATGTTGCAGGGCATGGCAAACGCCTCTTTCCGCGCGCAGTGCCTGACCGAGGAGCGCATTTGTCTCGAGGATTAATCTCCGCCGCGAAACCCTGTTGCGACAACAAATTTTTCGGAACTGTCCGAGCGTGAAGCCGGCGGTTTTACGTTGGCAACTTTCTGGAATTTCTGTTTCAACAGCTTCTGCAAATCGCCTTCGGCTCCACCGGCCAGAACCTTAGCTACGAAGGTGCCGCCTTCTTCCAACACATCAAACGCAAAGTAAGCAGCCGTTTCGCACAGGGCCATGATGCGCAAATGGTCTGTCTGTTTGTGGCCCGAAGACGCTGCGGCCATGTCCGACATCACAACGTCGGCCATACCGCCCAGCCATTCTTTGACCTTCACGTCGGCGTCGTCTTCCATGAAGTCCAGAACATGCGCTGTTGCCCCCGCAACGGGTTCGACCTCTTGCAGGTCAACGCCCAAAACAGTGCCGATCCGTTTGCCGCTTTTCTCGCCCAGTGCGTTTACGCGTTTAACCGCGACTTGCAACCAGCCTCCGGGCGCACAGCCCAGATCCACGACGCGCGCACCCGGTACGAGAAAGCGGAATTTATCGTCCAGTTCCAGAATCTTAAATGCCGCGCGCCCGCGATACCCTTCGGCCTGAGCGCGTTTGACGTACGGATCGTTCAACTGTCGTTCAAGCCAGCGGGTCGAGCTGAGCTTGCGTCCGCGCGCGGTTTTAACCTTGACCTTCAGGTCGCGCTGCCCGCGGCCCGAGTTGTTTTTACCAGTCGGTGTCTTCGCCATCAGAACGGTCCGTCTTCCAATACCCCGTCCGCGCTCATCTGTGCATAAAGCAGACCCTCGCGTAGCCCACGATCGGCCACGGAAAGGCGATCAGTGGGCCAACAGCGTAGCAATGCCTGCAAAATGGCCGAGCCGGACATGATCAGGGCCTGCCGGTCGTCCCCAATCCGAGGATCCCTGCGCCGCCCGTGAGGGCCGAGTTCTAAATACCCGCGTATGACTTTGTCAATCTGATCGCTGGTCATCCGCAGACCATCCACTTTGGTCCGGTCATAGCGCTTGAGTCCAAGGTGTGAGGCCGCAACGGTTGTCACCGTGCCGCTGGTGCCGACGATCTGGAACCCTTCGCGGGTTTGTTCGTCCTTGTACGGTGCAAAATCGGCCAGGTTTTCTTCAAAAAACCAGCTCATAAGGGCGAAGCGGGCGGCATCATCTTCGACGTCGTGGAACTGGTCGCGCAAAGTGGCGACACCCAAGGGAACACTGATCCAATCTACGACTTTCGCCGCCGGAAAAGGGCTGTCGGCGGTGTGAAACCCGTTGTGCAAGCGCATGATTGCAGCCGGGCGGTCACGGCGCGGCACCGACGAGATATCGATCCACACCAACTCGGTCGAGCCGCCACCGATATCTACAACCAACAATTGTTCGGTCTTGGTCGAAACCAGCGGGGCACAGGAAATCACCGCCAGACGCGCTTCTTCTTCTGGCTGGATGATCTCGAGCGTCAGCCCGGTCTCGCGCTTTACCTGTCGAATGAACTCGCGCGAATTCTTGGCGCGACGACATGCTTCGGTCGCGATCAAACGCATCCGTTTGACCTTGTTGCGTTTCAGCTTTTGCTGACAAATCCGAAGTGCTTGCACGGTACGCGACATGGACGCCCGCGACAGCCGTCCGGTGCGTTCCAGACCCGCGCCCAACTGCACGGATTTGGAGAAGCTGTCGACCACATGGAACCCGCTCCCTTTGGGTTGGGCAATCAACATGCGGCAACTATTTGTTCCCAGATCCAGCGCTGCATACAGGGCATCTGGATCGGGTCTTGCCGGCGCGGGGCTTTCGACCGCCTTCGGGAACGCGCCCGCACCTTTGGGACGCTTGGGCGCCATTCGTCACGCCCTCCGATTTTCGAGTTAATTTGACCCTAGGCGGGGGATCGCCGACGCGCAAGCAAATTCAATTTTGAATTTACCGTGAGTGTCACACAGCGTTCATACTGGAATGCGATCCCCACGCGGGATCCCCGATACGGGATTCTCTACCAGCTTTCAGCCAGATACGGAGATTGCCATGAAAGACGAACGCACCCTTTCCTTCGATGAATATGATGAGGTCGTAAATCCACGTCCTGAAGAATGTGAATTTGACCGAGTGGTCGAGCGCGCCTTGTCACGTCGCGGATTCCTGGGCGGTGTTCTTGCGATGGGCAGCTTTACAGCTGTTGGTGGTGCGCTGATTCCTTCGGGAGCACGTGCGGCAGCTGACCGGTTCTCGTTCGAGGCGATCCCTGTGTCCACTGCAGACGACGTGATTGTACCTCCTGGCTACAAAGCCGAGGTTATGGTGCGTTGGGGCGACCCACTGTGGTCGGACGCGCCAGAGTTCGATCACGCGACCCGCGGCACCGCTGCCAGCCAAGAGCGTGCATTTGGCGACAACACCGACGGTCAGGATGTGTTCTTCCATGACGGTCACGTTCTGTTGGTGGTGAACAACGAATACACCAACCGTGACATTCTTTGGGGCAACAACCCCGATGCCAAGGCGGCCTCGGATGACGATGTTGCCAAGGGTATGATGGCGCATGGTGTGACTGTGGTCGAGATTGCCAACACGGACGGCACATGGGGCATCGTCAAGGACAGCCCGTATAACCGTCGCATCACGCCACAGACCGATATGACGATCACCGGCCCTGCGGCTGCTCATGATCTGATGAAAACCGCTGCGGATCCGACAGGCACCACCTCGAAAGGGACCTGGAACAACTGCGGGAACGGTATGACGCCCTGGGGCACTTACCTGGCCTGTGAAGAAAACTTTAACGGCTACTTCTCGGCAGAAGACGAAAACCACGAGGTCAGTGCAGAACTCAAGCGTTATGGCGTCTCGTCGAAAGATTGGGGTTATGGCTGGGCCAAGATTGACGACCGTTTTGACGTGTCTAAAAACCCCAACGAGCCGAACCGCGCCGGATATGTCGTCGAAATCGACCCGACCGATCCAACTTCGACCCCGCGCAAGCTGACCGCCTTGGGCCGTTTCAAGCACGAGAACGCGGAAGCAGTCGTGAACAATGACGGTCGTGTCGTCGTTTACATGGGCGACGATGAACGTGGCGAGTTCCTGTATCGCTTTGTTTCGGATGGCGTTTATGCGGCTGGCGTTGACACCAACGCCCTGCTGGAAAACGGCACCTTGTCTGTTGCCAAGTTCAATGATGATGGCACGGGCGAATGGCTGGATCTGACGCCTGAGACGACCGGTTTGGCGTCGCAGGCTGAAATCTGCATCCACACCCGCCAGGCCGGTTCCGCCGTTGGCGCGACCACCATGGACCGCCCGGAGTGGGTTGCTGCAAACCCGAACGTGGCCGAGGTTTACTGCTGTCTGACCAACAACAAGAACCGGGGCGTCAAGCCGAATGCCGGTGGTGACGACACTTCGGTCAACGGTCCGAACCCGCGTGAGGCCAATAACTACGGCCAGATCGTGCGCTGGCGTCCTGACGGCGGCGATCATACCGCCTCGGGCTTTGCTTGGGATCTGTATGTGCTGGCGGGCAACCCCAACGTGCATCAGGATGCCTACGGTGGATCTGACAATGTCAATGCCGACAACATGTTCAACTCGCCCGATGGTCTGAAATTCGACAGCAATGGTCTGTTGTGGATCCAGACCGACGGCAACTATGGCAACGAAGGCGACTTCGAAGGGCAGGGCAACAACCAGATGCTGGCAGGGGATCCGGTCACCGGTGAAATCCGCCGCTTCCTGGTTGGTCCGAACGAATGTGAGATTACCGGCCTTAGTTGGTCGCCGGATCGCCGCACCATGTTCGTAGGCATCCAGCACCCGGGTGAGGATGGCAACAGCCACTGGCCCGAAGGCGGTGACGCAGTACCGCGTTCGGCGATCATCGCGGTGACACGCGAAGATGGTGGTCTGGTCGGCTAAGCCATATTGACCCTGTGAAATAGTGCCCCGGGCGGAAATCTCCGTCCGGGGCTTTTCGTTTTATGCAGCGATTTCATAGTGACGTTGAGAATTATTATATGCGCGTCTGCCGTTTGTTTGTGTAAAAACGCCCTTGGCTAGCTTTGGCAAAAAGGTCGCTGGAAAAGCGTCGTGTGTCGAAAACCGACCGACCAAAGCTAAGTTTGAAGTTTAGAACCGGCCCATCGGGTTAGGAGGAATCACAGCAATGCCTGACGTCACAATCGTGTATTGGCGCGACATTCCCGCTCAGGTCATCGTCGGCAAAGGCCGTCGTGGCGCAAAGCGGCAGTTGGAAGAACGGTTCGAGCAAGCCATCGACCGGGCTGCGATGAAGGTGAACGCCAAGGACAGTGATGCCTACCTGGCCGAATGGCGCAAAGCCGCACCCTTTGCAGTAGACGGCGACCCCGCCGAGATTGCCGAGGCCGAGGCGGTGCGTCTGGAAACGGAATACGATCAGGACCGCGTCAAAGCGCTGATCGCCAATGACGGTTGGGCTTAAGCCCAGATTTTTATGGGAGGCCGAAATGGCTTTGCTGAACTTCAAAAAACGTGATGCGGTCGAAACCGGCCCTGTGAACCCAACCGTCGAAGCCTTTTTGCAAGGCTATTCGATCGAGGTGATGCCGCGTACTGCCGAAAAGGTCGACGATTTCCGCGCGCTGCTGCCCGAAGGCACGCGTGTCTATATCGCTCATATCGAGGGCACCCCGATTGAGGACATGGTCAAGACCGCCAAGCGCATCGCGGCCGAAGGCTATCCGGTGATGCCACACTTCCCGGCACGGATCATTAAGGATGCCGCGACGCTGGAGAACTGGATTTCCATGTATCAGGGCGAAGCGGGCGTCGATCAGGCGTTGCTGCTGGCGGGTGGCGTTGCCAACCCGCATGGGGATTTCGACAGTTCGATGCAATTGTTGGAAACCGGTCTGTTCGACAAGGCGGGCTTCAAGCGACTGCACGTTGCCGGTCATCCGGAAGGCAACAAGGACATCGACCCCGACGGTTCGACCAAGAACGTGGACGACGCGCTGCGTTGGAAGCAAAAGTTCTCGGAATCCACCGACGCGGAAATGGCTTTGGCGACACAGTTTGCCTTTGACGCCAAACCGATCATCGCATGGGCCGACAGCCTGAAAGAAGCGGGCATCGATCTACCGGTCCATATCGGTATCGCGGGCCCGGCCAAGCTGCAAACGCTGATCAAATTCGCGATCGCGTGTGGCGTTGGCCCGTCGCTGAAAGTTCTGCAAAAACGCGCCATGGACGTGTCCAAGCTGCTGCTGCCGTATGAGCCGACCGACGTGATCACCGAACTGGCCGAACACAAAGCGGCCAACCCGGATTTCAACATCACCAACGTGCACTTCTTCCCGCTGGGCGGGATCAAGACCAACGCCAACTGGGCGATCAATAACGGCGGCGCTTCGGCAAAGCCTGTAAACTCCTAAGGAACGGACATGACCCGTACAGTCGTAGAATCAAAAACAAAAACCGCCGTTCTGGGCTTTGACGAACCGTTCTGTGTGATCGGTGAGCGGATCAACCCGACAGGTCGCAAGAAACTGGCGGCCGAGCTGGAAGCGGGCGATTTCTCGACCGTTGAGAAAGACGCGCTGGCGCAGGTGATGGCAGGCGCAACCGTTCTGGATATCAACGCGGGCGTTGTCTACAACTCGAACCCCAACCCGAACGAGACCGAGCCGCCGCTGATGCGCAAGATCGTCGAACTGGTGCAGGGTCTGGTTGAAGTGCCGTTGTGCATCGACTCGTCGGTTCCGGGTGCCTTGGAAGCCGGTCTTGAGGCCGCAGAAGGCCGTCCGCTGCTGAACTCGGTCACCGGCGAAGAAGAGCGTCTGGAACTGGTTCTGCCTCTTGTCAAAAAGTACAACGTTCCGGTTGTGGCGATTTCGAACGATGACACCGGTATCTCGGAAGACCCCGATGTCCGTTTCGACGTTGCCAAGAAGATCGTTGAGCGTGCTGCTGATTTTGGCATCCCCGCGCATGACATCGTGGTTGACCCGCTGGTCATGCCGATTGGTGCGATGGCGACTGCCGGTCAACAGGTATTCGCTCTGGTCCGTCGCCTGCGCGAAGAGCTGGGCGTGAACACCACTTGCGGCGCGTCCAACATCTCGTTTGGTCTGCCGAACCGTCACGGCATCAACAACGCCTTCCTGCCGATGGCGATGGGCGCTGGCATGACATCGGCCATCATGAACCCGGTCGCGTTGCCGGTGACACAGAAGAAGATCGCCGAGAAGAAAGAAGCCGTGGCTGCAGCTGGCATCATTCTGCCTGAAGGCATGGATGACGAAGCATTTGTGCAAATGTTTGGTCTGGGATCGACCAAGCCGCGCGCTGGTAAAGAGATGGAGGCCATTCGCGCCGCCAACCTGCTGACCAACAACGACCCGCATGGCGGCGAGTGGATTCGGTTCAACAAAGCGCCTGACGAAGCCGGTGCCGCTGGCGCGGCCGGCGGCCGTCGCGGTGGTGGCCGTCGCCGCCGCGCCTGATCGGATCTAAGATTACACCAAAGGCCGGGCCCAGTGCCCGGCCTTTTTGACTCTGATCAATGTCGAATACGCAGAAGGTTTCACAATAGCCGGATCATTCGCACAAAGATCAGGTGGCATCATGAGCAAACATCATCCCCCGAAACTCTCGGATGCAGACCTGACTAAGCGTCTCAATAAAAAAGATTATTTTGATCAGCTGATCGATTTGCAAGCCAAGCTTTCCAGAATTCAACAAGCTTATCTGTTTCATGGCCTCAAGGGCGTTTTGGTCTTTGAAGGGTGGGATGCTGCAGGAAAAGGGGGAACCATTCGCCGGATCAGCCAAGCGCTGGACCCGCGCAGTTTCAAGGTGTGGCCCATTGGTGCCCCCAGAAACTACTACCTCAACCGGCACTATCTTTTGCGGTTTTGGGAACGTTTGCCGCCTGCGGGGGCGATCTCGGCTTTTGACCGCAGTTGGTATGGTCGGGTTCTGGTCGAACGGATTGAAAAGCTGACGCCGGAAGAACGCTGGCGCGCTGCCTATAGGGAAATCAACGATTTTGAGAGGATGCTTGTGGATGACGGCACGCGGATCGTCAAACTGTTCTTTCATATCTCGCAGGACGAACAGATGCGCCGGTTTACCGAGCGGTTGACGAACCCCTTGAAGCGCTGGAAACTTACCTATGAAGACTTCCGTAATCGCGAGAAATGGGATGTTGCCGCGGTCGCTGTTGACGAAATGCTGGCGCGCACCTCAACCGAGTTGGCCCCCTGGCATGTCATACCTGCGAACAATAAGAAACATGCGCGAATCAAGGCGATGCAAGCCATTGTTGATGCGTTTTCTGATGGCGTTGACCTGAACCCGCAGCACTTAGACAAACGGACGCTGGAAGCCGCAGGAGAAGCGCTGGACGTCGACCAATCGTTGATCGATAGCCTGCGCGCCCGGACTGAGTGACAATTTAAGCCTGATCTGTTCCGCGCCGGGTTGAACCTCTGTCCGCACTGGTGGTATCTCAAAGGGCGCGGCGGGTATGATGTAATGGTAGCCTGTCAGCTTCCCAAGCTGAACGCGCGGGTTCGATTCCCGCTACCCGCTCCAAAACTCCAGAAAAATGATTAGCCAGCGCTTATACCGTTGCTGCTTGTAAAGACTCGCGGCAAATCAGCCTTGTAGACAGCTCCACAGATCGGCCGGGCGCGTTTGCTTCGATCATGTGAATCAATTCCAGCGCCGCTTTTTGACCCATCTCACGATGGGGCACGTGAACTGTCGTAAGGGCAGGGGAAACGATACGGGCCAGTTCGATGTCATCAAACCCGGTGATCGAGACATCATCAGGTACGCGCAGCCCCATCTCTTGGGCTTGTCGCATGGCCCCAACGGCCAGAACGTCGTTGCCACAAAGTACCGCTGTAGGTGCCCGAGTGTGAGACATGAGATTACTGAACGCCTCGGCCCCGTTTTCGATTTCATACGTGGTTTCGGCGAGGACCAGATCATCCGGCGCCAGACCGTTTTCAGCCATCGCATCCTGAATGCCCTCAATTCTCAGCCGTGCGCGATCGTTGCCTTTGCTGATGCCTGAAATTGTCCCGAGGCGCGTGTGACCCAGCCCAATAACTTGCTGAGCCAGGATTTTCATGGCTTGCCGGTTGTCGAATCCGACGGATGGCGTCCGGTTGGTCGGACTGAAAGACCAGGCAACCAAAGCCGGCACCTTTTGTCGTTCAAGATAATCATAAATCTGATCATCGCGATCGTGGCCGATCAGCAAAAGCCCGTCAGCGCCACGGGCCACAAGTGTTCGGATCTGCTCTTGTTCGACTTCGGGTTTGTACGCAGAGCTGGAAACAAGCAGCGTGTATCCGCGCCTGTGAATTTCCTCCTGAAATGCTTGTAACCCTCGCGCAAAAATGGCGTTTTCCATCGTTGGAATGATTGCACCGATCGTGAACGAGCGTTTCGCCGCCATCACGCGCGCAGCAAAGTTCGGAGTATATCCCAACGCGTCGACCGCAGATAAAACACGCCTGCGCGTCGCTTCGACGACCTGCTGTGGATTGTTCAGACACCGCGATACGGTGGCAGTTGAAACACCCGCAGCTTTGGCAACGTCATCCAGCGTTGGTGCGGATCGATGTTTTGACATTTTCAAACTCATAATTCCGTTTGTCCTAAGTTATGCGCTTTTTGAGGACTATGAAAGCAGTTATGTAAGCGCTTGCATTTATAATGTAAGCGCTTACAAATAGAGTTGAGAGCCGATTCTATTAGGAGCCCGTGAAATGTTTGTCGCTGCATCTGCCGTCGTTTTTGCGATCTACTTCGCCAACGTCGCCTTGGGTGCTTATGCAAACAGCGCATTTCTTGGGGACGTAGGAGAGATGTTGGTTCTGTTCGCGGCGTCGATCTTGTTCGTTGTCGCAATTCTGAAAAAGGAGGCTGACCGCGACGCAACAGACGGCAGCTGAATTTTTGCTTGGGAGGGCAATTCATGAACAACGACAAGAGTGAACTGGCGTCAGCCGAACGCCGCAATTTCCTAAAGCTAAGCGCAAGCGGCGCGTTCACGGCTGCATTGGTGGCCGGGGCAGGCGGTGTGTTGTGGTCGTCTGAAGCCGTAGCGCAGACCGCCAAGGAAGAAAGCGAGCGGGAAAAGGCAGCTGATCATGTGATGACCATCGCGACGGCCTACGTTTTGGGTGCATCGCGCAGCTATCCGATCATGCAGCTGGACCTTAAAGAGAACATCCAGAACGCCACCAACGGTAAAGTCTATGTCAAACTGGCACCGGGCGGGCAGCTGGGTGCTGGTGGATCCCTTGTGCAGAAAGTGCAGGGCGGTACCATTCAGGCGGCGCAGCATTCACTGTCGAACTTCGCACCTTTTGCGTCGACTGTTGACCTGATCAACATGCCGTATCTGTGCGGTTCCAACCAGCGTTTCACCAACCTTGTCCATTCGGACACCTGGAAAAATGAAGTTCATCCCAAGGTGGAGGCCGCGGGCTTCAAGGCCCTTTTCTATGTGAACATCGATCCACGTGTTGTCGCGGTTCGTCAGGGTGGTAATGCAGTCATCACGCCGGGCGACATGAGTGGCATTAAGTTCCGTGTGCCCGGCTCGAAAATGCTTCAGCAGTATTATCGCATGGTTGGCGCCAACCCAACGCCTGTTGCCTGGGGTGAGACACCTTCGGCCATTAAGCAGGGCGTTGCCGATGCGCTTGATCCTTCGGTCGGCGCGCTGTTTGTCTTTGGCTTCAAGGATATCCTGAGCCATGTGACCTTCACGCAGGCGGTGCCGGACAGTCAGGTTTATTCCTGTAACCTCGAGTGGTTCAACTCGATGCCCGCGGACGTTCAGGACGGCATCATGTGGGGGTCTGAAATGACCGCGCATCAGAATCTGTCCAAGGTTCCGTCGGCACGGGCGTATGCCATGGCTGAGCTGAACAAGGCAGGTGTCCAATTCCACTCGCTCAGCGAAGATCAACTGGCCGAATGGCAGGATGCGGGCGGCTATCAGAATGCCGATTGGGATCCGTTCAAGACCGAACTGGCCGGGTCGATGGAAAATTTCGAGAAACTGGTCGAAGCCGCCGGAACGCAGGGCAAATACTACGTTCACGACGCGTAGCACCCAAACGGTGGACGCCGTATTGGCGTCCACAACCTTGTCGCACAGTCCGACTGCAACACTCCTGCCGTTCCGGGCAAGGGGATCGCTATCCTATCGCCGGGGGATCTGATGACCGTTCTTCAAAACATTGACCGAAACGCAGAGCGTTGGCTGTTGCTGGTGTTCTACGTGATGCTGGTGATCACCATGGCGATCGAAGTGCTGCGGCGTGAGATCTTCGCTTACTCGTCGATTTGGGGCGAAGAGATTGTGCGGTATTCCTTTATCTACCTCGCCTGGATTGGGGCCGCCGCTGCGGTCAAGGAACGCGCCCATATCCGCATTGACGTCATCATGCACTACCTTGGCCCGCGCCCCAAAGCGTTACTCTATATCTTCGGCGATCTGGTGATGTTCGTTGTGGCCGTGATCGCGCTTTATTGGTCTTACGAGGCGGTACATGTCTCGGCCAAATTCGGATCGGTGACGGATGGTCTGCGGGTTTCCAAAGTCTGGTTCCTGATGGCCGTACCCACCGGATTTGCGCTGATGATCTGGCGGCTGATCCAATCCCTGATGCGTGACCTGAAATGTCTGCGAGACGGAACGCCCGTCTTCGAAGGCGACAAGCTGTTTGACTGAGGAGAAATCGAATGCTTTGGAATTCCCTCAATCAAACCGTTGAACTCGGCTGGGATTTCTATGTCCCGGTGATCCTGTTCGTTGCTTTGATCGCCATGGCTGTGCCTGTTTGGGCTGCCATTGGGTCGGCGGCTATCGTCATGCTGATCATGTCCGGCGACCTGCCGCTGAGCTTGGTGGGCGAAAGCCTTTTCACCGGTATCGATGCCTTTGCTCTGACCGCCGTGCCCCTGTTCATTCTGACCGGAGACGTCTTGGTCCGCACCGGGCTATCGCGCAAGTTCCTCGACGTAGCCGAAGCGCTGACGTGCTTCGCCAAGGGCGGGTTCGGCTCGGCCACCGTGCTGGTCTGCGGCATGTTCGCGGCCATCTCGGGCTCGGACGCGGCAGGTGCTGCTGCCGTGGGTCGGATGACCATCAACCGTCTGGTTGAAAGCGGGTATCCGCGCCCTTATGCCTGTGCGCTGGTGGCCGCCGGGGCCTGTACCGGCATCCTGATCCCTCCCTCTATCGCCTACATCATCATCGGGCTTGTGCTGGGTATTTCCGCGTCGACCCTGTTTCTGGCTGCTTTGATCCCCGGACTGGCCATTCTGGTGTCGATCCTGATCACCAACATCATCATGAACCGCCTGTACGCCTATGAGGGCGGTGGCATGATGACTATGGGTGAGTGGCTGTCCAACTTGGGCAAGGCGCTCAAATCCGGGTGGTACGCTTTCATCGTGCCGGGCATCATCTTCTACGGCATCTTCTCGGGTCGCTTGACCCCGACCGAAGCCGGCGCGACCGCCGTGGTAGTTACCATCATCATGGGCTTCATCCTCCGCACGCTGACGCTGGCCGACTTTCCATCCATGTTGGTCAGCTCGGCCAAGGTGAACGGGGTGATCCTGCCCATCATCGCTTTCTCTGCTCCGCTGGCCGAGGCGCTGGCGATCATGGGTGTGCCTCAGGGCTTTGTGACCTCGGTCACGTCGCTGACGGATGATCCTTATCTGCTGATCCTTTTAATGATCGGCATTCTGATCGCTGCGGGTTGCGTCATGGAAACGACACCAAACATCGTGATCCTTGCACCGATCCTGAAACCTCTGGCCGACAATATCGGTATGAACGAGATCCAGTTCTGCATCATGATGATCACTGCGCTGGGTGTAGGCTTTATCACGCCACCGCTGGGTCTGAACCTGTTCGTTGTATCTGGCATTACCGGCGAGTCGATTCTGAAGATTGCCGCCCGGGCTGTGCCGTTCGTATTGACCATGCTGATCGTGGTGCTGCTGATCGCCTACGTACCAGCTGTCTCGACCACCTTGCTTCCTGAAATCTACCAATAGGACCTTTTGAACATGCCCCGTGACTATCTGAAAAAGGCGACCCTTACGGCGCAGTCTCATGCGACCGAGGTGCATGATACGGTCAAGACAATCCTGTCTGATATCGAGGCAGGAGGCGACGCCAAGGCATTGGAATACGCCGCCAAGTTCGACAAGTTCGAAGGCAATGTCCTGATGAGTCAGGACGAGATTGACGCTGCCATTGCACTGGTGCCCGAAAAACTCAAGGCCGACATTCGCTTCGCCCATGACAACGTGCGTCGCTTTGCCGAAACGCAAAAGGCCACCGTGTCGGACGTTCAGACCGAGATTGTGCCCGGTGTTGTGGCCGGACAAAAGGCCATCCCCGTCGATGCGGCAGGCTGCTATGTGCCTGGCGGGCGTTACAGTCACATCGCCAGCGCGATTATGACCGTGACCACGGCCAAGGTTGCCGGGTGCCGCCACATCACGGCGTGCTCGCCGCCCCGTCCGGGCGAAGGGGTTGCGCCTGCGATTGTCTATGCGGCCCATATCTGCGGAGCGGACAGTATCTTGGCAATGGGCGGTGTGCAGGGTGTTGCGGCGATGACCTTCGGCCTGTTTGGTTTGCCGCGCGCAAACATACTTGTGGGGCCGGGCAACCAGTTCGTGGCCGAAGCCAAGCGCATTCTCTACGGCAAGGTCGGTATCGACATGATTGCGGGACCAACTGACAGTCTGATCCTGGCCGACAAAAGTGCTGATGCACATGTGGTTGCCACCGACTTGGTCAGTCAGGCCGAACACGGGTATAACTCTCCGGTTTGGCTGGTGACGGATGATCGTGCCTTGGCTCAGAATGTCATGGAGCTGGTGCCGCAGTTGATCGACGATCTGCCCGAATTGAACAAGGAAAACGCCGCAGCCGCATGGAGGGACTATGCCGAAGTCATCGTCTGTGGGGACCGCGAAGACATGGCGGCCTGTTCCGATGAATATGCCCCCGAACACCTGACCGTTCAGGCCGAGGATCTCGATTGGTGGCTGGATCGGCTGACTTGTTATGGTTCGCTGTTTTTGGGTGAGGAAACCACCGTATCCTATGGTGACAAAGCCACCGGAACCAACCACGTTCTGCCCACTTCTGGTGCGGCCAGCTATACCGGCGGTCTGAGCGTCCACAAATACATGAAGATCGTGACGTGGCAGCGGGCAACGCGGGAAGGGTCTAAGCCCATTGCTATTGCAACCGCGCGGATTTCTCGACTGGAAGGAATGGAGGGGCACGCACGTGCCGCCGATGTGCGCCTGGCCAAATATTTCCCGGACGAGCAGTTCGATCTGACCGCCGATGGATGACCCGCGCGCTTTGTTTGATCTGACGGGCAGGGTGGCCTGTGTCACCGGAGCAAGCTCGGGGCTGGGGCGGCAGGTGGCACGCGCGCTTGCAGCGGCAGGTGCACAGGTTGTTGGCGTGGCGCGGCGCGAAGACGCGTTAGCGCAGATGCGGGCCGAGATTGGATCTAAGGCCGCGTCGGTGGAAGCCGACGTTGCTGATCGTGACGGGATTGAGCGATTGTCGGAAGCTGTCAGCGCCAAGTTCGGCGCGCCCGACATTCTGGTTCATGCGGCTGGACTAAACACGCGTGAGATCGCTGATGATGTGACACCAGAAGGGTGGGACGCCACCCTGGCAGTGAACCTCAGCGCACCGTTTTTCCTAAGTCAGGCCATGGTGCCCGCGATGAAAGAAAAGGGTTGGGGGCGCATTGTCAATTTTGCTTCGCTGCAAACAACGCGCGCCTTTCCCGGCGGTATCGCCTATGGCGCAACGAAAGGGGGCATTGGGCAATTGACCCGCGCGATGGCGGAAGTCTGGTCGCCCTTTGGTATCACCGCCAACGCAATTGGACCGGGGTTCTTTCCCACGGAACTGACGCAGGCTGTGTTCGATGACCCAGATCGCGCAAGGCGGAACGCAGCGCAAACCTGCATCGGACGCAATGGTCGGATGCAGGATATCGACGGACCGATTCTATTCTTGTGTTCACGGGCCTCGGACTATGTGACCGGACAGGTTTTGATGGTGGATGGGGGATTCACAGCCAAATGAAAGCACTGGTTTACAAAGGTGTAGAGCAGATGGAGTTCGGCGATGTGCCAAATGCTGTACCCGGCGCATCTGAACATCTGATCCGGATCGAGGCCGTAGGCATCTGTGGGTCAGACATGCACGCGTATCTTGGTCATGATGCGCGGCGACCGGCCCCGTTGATACTTGGACATGAGGCCGCCGGAGTGATTGTCGAAGGTCTTCGCGCGGGGGATCGCGTGACCATCAACCCTCTGGTCACATGCGGAGAATGCGCGGCGTGCGTGGCAGGACGTGAAAACCTGTGCCCGGATCGTCAGATCATTTCTATGCCACCACGCGAAGGAGCCTTTGCGCAGTTTGTCTCGATGCCGGACAGAAATCTGGTTGTCGTACCGGATCATATCTCGTTCGCCAAAGCCGCTTTGGCCGAACCGTTGGCCGTCAGTTGGCACGCGGCGCGGCTGGGGCTGGCGGCACTAAACCCGGCAATGCCGCGCCGCGCTCTGGTGATTGGTGGAGGCGCGATTGGGTTGGCTGCCGCATTGGCCTTACGCGCGATGGGGGTCGAAGATGTGACCGTCTCTGAACCCAATGCGTTGCGGCGGGCTTATCTGCAGCAGGTTGAAGACTTCAAAATCGCGGACGCTGCGATTGGAAACTTCCCGCTCGTTGTTGACGCTGTAGGATATGCGGCGACACGAGCCGTCGCATCAGCTGTCGCAGTCCCCGGCGGCGTGATCGTGCATGTAGGTCTTGGCGAAGACACCGGTGGTCTGGACGTGCGCCGCATGACCTTGCAAGAAATCACCTTCATCGGCACATACACCTATACGGCTCAGGATTTTCGCGAAACGGCAGGAGCGATCTTTGACGGGCGGCTTGGTGCGTTGGACTGGGCCGAAGAACGCGCTTTGGCTGACGGAGCACAGGC
>NZ_JBXWSB010000062.1:0-27114 GCF_059613205.1 Ruegeria sp. BHSB064 | reverse complement strand
GTTCTGGATTTCATGCAGACTATGCCCGCGTTTGTCTACTTGATCCCGGTCATTGCCTTTTTCGGGATAGGAAAACCGCCCGGAATTATTGCAACGCTGGTCTTTGGGATGCCACCCGTGATCCGTCTGACAGCGTTGGGAATTGCTGGGGTACCTGCGGATATCCGAGAAGCGGCAACGGCCTACGGGGCGTCAAAAACCTTCTTGCTATTTAAAGTGGATCTACCTTTGGCGATGCCATCGATTATGACAGGGGTAAATCAGACGCTTCTGATGTGCCTGTCCATGGTCGTAATCGCATCGCTGATCGGAGCCAAAGGTCTTGGCGAGGACGTTTTAAGCGCTCTGCAATATGCAGCTGTCGGACAAGGGATCCTTGCGGGCCTTGCAATTCTCATGTGCGCGATGGTGTTGGACCGAATTGTGCAGGGCCGGAACTGAGTTAGCACCGGAGTGAGCCCAAATTGAACACCCGCTGTTTTGTTATGTGCCCATGTGCGTTCATGATGAGAAAACCCGATGGAGACATGTGAATGCCAGTGCACCTTACATAGATTTCTGCATCTGCAATGGTGCTGTGGTCATTCTGCGGGACGGAGTTGATCTCGACACGGACGGAGGCCTGTAAAGCTGAGTTTGCCTCGCTTTACCCGGATCGTGAGGTTTTTCCAGCAATCCTGCGTGCGTCCCTGCTTATATGCAGCTATCGATTTTCTAACTTAGCAGCTGCTTCTCTTCTGCCCGAAGGCCATTGATAGCGTTGGGACATTGGCCAGCGGGTGCGACTATGTCTTCACAACCCAAAAATTAACCTGAAAGGCAATTCGCTTCCAAACGCCTCAGGCTTAGACAAACAAGTCGATCGGCGTTGCAGCATTTAGAAGCCAGATGTTGCGACAGTATCCTACTTATTTCTGCATACTTTCTATAGGCGCAAAGAGACCCCGGCCTCAGTTCGAGAGGCCGGGATTGAAGTTTAATGAAGCCTTTACTCAGCAGGAGCAGGGTCTTCGATCGTGTTTTGAACGCCGAGGCTCTCGCGACGAGTGTCGTTGAAAACCGCTTTTAGAAGTGCAACCCACATCAACACCATCACCAAGGAGAACGGCAATGCGCCAATCACCATCGCGGTTTGGATCGCCTTAAGACCACCCACCAACAGAAGCGCCGCAACCACGGCTGCCAGTGCGCCACCCCAAAACAGTATATGAGGACGCGCTTTTGGGCCCTCGTCGCCCGCAGCGTTGATCGTGTTCACGATCAGCACAGCGGAGTCCGCTGATGTCACAAGGTAAGTCATCAAGAGTGCAACGATTAGGACTGCCATGCCCCAACCCAATGCATCGCCCAAGATTAGCCGGGTCATCTCAAAGATCTTCGCGCCATCATTTGCGCCGAAGATTACGCCTGCCGCATCGCCGTTGAGTTCCATGTCAATAGCTGTTCCGCCCGCGAAGGAGAACCAGACAAAGCACATGATGGCCGGTACGATAAGGGCGCCGAGGACGAACTCGCGGATGGTCCGCCCCTTGGAGATGCGCGCCAGGAATAAGCCAACGAAAGGTGCAAAAGCCACCCACCAAGCCCAGTAGAAAACGGACCAACCGCCTTGCCATCCTTCGAGGCTATCAGCCACCCCGCCCGCTCCGTCTCCGCGGTAGACGGTGAACATCATCTTGGGCAGGGCAATGACGTATTCCCACATACCGGCGAAGAGCGCTTGGATGCCAAACCAGGTCGATCCGAAGATCATCAGGAAGGCTAGCAGGAAGATCGACAGGCCCATGTTGAGGTTTGAAAGCCACTTGATGCCTTTGCCCACGCCGGACAGCGCAGATAGGGTCGAGGCACCCATTATGACAACGATGGCAAAGATAATGCCCGCAGAGGACGCGGTGCCTTGATCGTTTGTTAGCCATTCGCCGATGCCGATCCGGCTCATACCCGCGACAAACTGCTCAACGCCGAAGCCCAGTGTCTGGGCGACGCCGAGGATCGTGGCAATTACGGCCACCATGTCGACAATGCTGCCGAGAACGCCGGACATTGCCCTGCCAAAGATCGGTGTTAGAGCCGACCGGATGGTCAGCGGAAGGCCGCGCCGATAGGCAAAATACCCAAGCGCCAACCCCGCGACCGCGTAACTGGCCCACGCAGAAAAGCCCCAGTGCAGATAGGACCACTGGAAGGCATTTAGGTAGTTCTCTTCCGTTCCGCCTTCGGCCAGACCCAGAATAACTTCGGGGTTGTTGTTGAAGTGATAAACCGGTTCCGCGACGGCCCAGGTCAACATGCCAACGCCAATCCCGGCGCCGAACATCATCGAGAACCAAGAAAAGTTAGAGAATTCAGGCTGGTCGTCGGGCAAACCCATTTTCAGTCGCCCGGCCTTTGGCCAAAGCGCGAGCGCGAGGCAAACCACCATAAAGGAGGCAATGACATAGATGTACCATGCTCCGAAGTTCGACAGAATAAACGAGTTGAAGCCCGATAGTACTGCGCCGGCCTGATCGGGAAAAGCGACCGCCCAAACGACCAGCCCCCCTACGATGAGTTTCGATGTGACAGTTACGTCAACACTAAAGCCAGAATAAAACCCGTTGTCTGCGGTCTTGATCGGCAAATCCATAAGTGGTGGCTTCATCGTCCCTCCTTATCGGTCGGTATCTGGCGTGACCCACGCTCAACAAGCCATAGCTTTTTTTGATAACCGTAAAGGGTACTGGTGTTTTTGCTGAATTGAAGTATCAGGTTGTTATGGCTGACATAGACAGAAACTATACTAACTTGATTCGGCGCAGCGGTGACTTGGTCGCCTTCTGCGTCGTGTGCCAAGAACGCAACCTGACTAGGGCGGCGGCGAAATTGGGTATCTCGCAGCCCAGCCTCAGCAAACGAATGCAAAACCTGGAAACCTACCTTGGAAGACAGTTGTTCGTCAGAACCTCGCGCGGGTTGGAACTGACGACGTTTGCGCACAGCTTCTTGATCGAAATCGGCATGCAGGTACGGGGGCTCAGTGCATCATTGTCGAATGCCAAGCAAGGCGGAGAAACCGCTCGGGTCGTTGTCGCTGCTGATTTTGCCTTCGCTTCATTTTGGCTCATTCCGAGAATCGCCAAAATCCGACATGATCTTGGTGATATAGACATTCAGGTCTTGTCTTCCCAAACGCCATTAGCGTCTTTAGGGCGTGTAGACTTGGCGATTTTTCTGTCTGATCCAAGCGATGCGCCTGTAGGAAGCGAGTATCTGTTTTATGAGAAAGTGTCCGCTGTAGCATCTCCCGAATACATAGCCCAACGAGGGGGCCTCTCGGACTTTGATCGACTTGATCGCCACAGCTTTATACACCTTAGCAATATCGAAGAGCCTAATCCGTGGATTGATTGGTCGGCTTGGTTGACAAAGGCATCTGGCGCGCCGCTTGGGAAGCCGTCAGGTACGGAGGCGAATTCATCAGAGATGGTTCTAAAATTGGCGCGTTCTGGTCACGGCCTTGCGCTTGGTTGGTATGGATTAGTCGACGAATTCCTCGAAGATGGGGCGCTCGTTCTGGCACATGAAGCCCAGGTGTCTACGGAACGAGCCTACTATATTGGAGGTGTTTCATCCGGTTCGAGTAGATCATGCCATGCCGTTCGCAATTGGATCATTTCTGAGTGCAAGGAACTGGTTGGATGATGATAGGTCTATAGGAGGTTTGCGAGTTCACCTACCAGAGCGCGCAGATACACGCTTCGTGAAGTTTTTTTTGCAACTTTGAAGTACGGCCGCTGAACGCCCAAAGCGACAAGGATAATACTAAGATATCAACCACGGTCGAATGTATGAGTTTGGCCAAGTACCGGCGCAGTTCGTGTTGACCGAATGCGTCGCGTCTGGATGTTTTGTGCCGACTTCAACAATTGGCGGTTCCCGCGTCTGTACGAAAAGGCGGTAGCGCTTGTTATGTATTTTAATCTGATGGCCGAGGAATATCTGGGTGATTTTGCAGTCGACGCGTACAGGTGCATTCAGACCCACTAAACTATCAGGTTTATTTTTAGACAAATGCCACCGAACGTGTCCGCCGTGGCGGTGCTGTTGAGGGCAGAGGCCGCGTTACTTGCGGCGGCACTTGCTGGTTTGGCACCAAACCCGTGCACGCATAGATCGCTTTGTTGAGGACATTGGTATTCGTGATGACCTGGACTGTGTTTCTTGTTGGCGGAGAATATTTTTGTTTTTGGAATGGACACTTTGGATCTGAAGCCACCCATATAGGCTGGTCGATTTGGGGTAGATTGGAGTCTCTGGTTTTGACTTTAAATGCAACGACGGCTTACTCCCGCTGTTTTACGTTCATCCAAAGATCATGCCCGGAACTCAAATACAACGTCCGCGATCAAACGCCAAAACTCGAATGCGGGTCAGAGGGTATGCGATCAATCCAGCAGTCTAGTAAGTGTCATCGATTCAGAAATTTTACCTAATGATTTGTAACGGCGTTTCTTCCGATCGGGCCCATCAGACTGCTTACCTTGTTAGTCAGAACACCCTGTGCAGTTTCAGCGAAGTTTTCTGCGATATCCGTAAGGTCTCCTTCACGCACCACAACAGTGAGGGTGCGCGACAAACCTGACACAGGCAATGGCAAGATTTTCAAAGCCATATGCTCAACGAGACCGTCGATTAGAAGCGTCGGCGTCAAGAGCGAAAACCCCATGCCATCGGCGACGCAAGCAGTTACCATGCTCGAACGATCCGCCTGCAACATCTGGTCCGGCACGGCCCGAAGCCGTCTCAAATGCTGCATCGTTTGACGTCCGGCGCGGGTTGTATCTGCGAAGCGGATTAGCGGCAATCTGGATTGGATGGCTTCAAGGCTGTCGGTAGGGCCAGAGTAATCAGATGGCAAAACCAACAAATATGACTCCTTGAGAACCTGAAACCGCTCCAAACCGTCCAAGTCGTACATTGGATCAGATGTCAGCGCGAGATCAGCCTTCTTGGTACGCAACAACCGCTCGTGGTCACCACTCTGACCCGCAAGCAGCGTTACATCGGCGACTTTGAATTCAGATTTGGCGAGTTTCACCAATGACGGCGTAACCGTGGTGGCGACCGAAGCCTGAATACCAACTCGCAAGGTACTGATCGGCTGTGGCCCTATATGACGCATTTCCGTCTAAAGGTCCGACAGCGCGTTCAGCACCTGGATGGCTTGCCGATGTAACAGAATCCCCGCTTGGGTTAACTGGGAGGGTCGCGTTGAGCGATCCAAAATTACTACGCCAAAGTTCTTTTCGAGCTGCGCGATGTGTTGGGACGCGGCCGGTTGCGTCAAACCCAAGAGTTTTGAACCGGCGCGCATCTGTCCGGTTTCTGCAACAGCCACTAAAACTTCCAAAGATCGGATCAGGCTGGGGCTAAACTGGCGTGGTGCTGACACTTCATCTAAACCCTTATTGTATTAGTTTTGTTTATACTGTCAGAGATTCATTGTTTGTCGTCAAGTCTGGTGGCAGCCTCCTGCGCGAAGGAGAATTGGCAATGAACGCACCTCGAACAGCAAAAAGGCGGCGCCGCGGAGCTTCAGCAGAGCGCGGTCCCGAAACACGCGCGCCCTTCATCTTGCGGAAGCTCAACACCTTTAACGTTTTGAACGATGAGGGACTTGAGCTAATCGAAGCCAATGCCGACACCATCTTGCACGAAATCGGGATGGAGTTTCAGGACGACCCGGAAATCCTTGAGATTTTTGCGGCCGCAGGATGCGATGTACAAGACACGCGCGTGAGGTTTGAACCAGGCTTTTGCCGAAAAACGATCCAAGCCACGGCACCCGCGCAATTCACGCAGCATGCCCGCAATTTGGAGAACAGCGTTCAAATCGGTGGAAACGCGACAGTGTTGTGCCCGTCCTGGGGTCCGCCATTTGTGCATGACCTCGATCAGGGTCGACGCTATGCGTCACATGAAGATTTCATCAACTTAGTGAGGCTGCATCACACGCTGCCTTGGCTGCATCATTCGGGCGGCGTGGTCTGCGAACCCGTCGATTTGCCCGCAAACAAGCGGCACCTCGACATGCTTTACGGGCACATTCGCAACTCGGACCGTGCATTTATGGGCGCCTTTATCGGTGCAGAGCGGGCGGGCCATGCAATCGACATGGCCAAGATCGTCTTTGGCGAGGCGTTTCTGGCCGACAACGCGGTGCTCTATTGCGTGTCCAACACCAATGCTCCGCTAGTGATGGATTCACATATGTCCGGCGCGCTCAAGACCTATGCACGGGCAGGCCAACCGGTGGCGTGCACGCCGTGGGTGCTGACGGGCGCTATGAGTCCCTGCACCGTAGCCGGTACACTGGGACAAGTCCTGGCTGAAACAATGGCTGCCATGACGCTGGTTCAGCTGGTGAAACCTGGTGCGCCTTGCCTAATGGGGACCTTTGCCTCGACAATGTCGATGAAATCGGGGGCGCCCACATTCGGCTCGCCCGAAGCGGGGCTGATGGTGCTAGCCGCTGGCCAGCTTGCACGCCGTTTGGGCGTACCGCTTCACACGGTTGGTACGCTATCGGCCTCAAAGGCGGCGGACGGGCAAAGCCAACAGGAAGCGACCTGGGGCTTGATTATGTCGCTCTTTGCGGGTGCCAATGTGGTCAACCACGCAACTGGCTGGTTGGAAGGCGGTCTGGTGACATCCTTCGAAAAGACGATGCTGGATCACGACATCTGCGGCAAGATTGGCAGGTTCTTTGACGGGATCGATCTGAGTGAAAACGCACAGGCCATGGCGGCAATTGCGATGACAGGGCCGGGCCAGCATTTCCTGGGGTCCGAACACACACAGAACAACTTCATGGAAGCGCTCTTCCGGCCGTTGACGCCAGACGACAATTCCTTCGAGCAGTGGAAAGAGGCGGGCGAAAAGGATGCGGCGACGCGTGCCAACGCGCTGTGGAAAGAACGCCTGCAAGGTTATCAGGATCCCGGCCTTGATCCAGAGATTGACGGGGCCCTTCGGGATTACCTCGCCTACCGAAAGGCAGAGGTACCGGATCGGAACTACTTCTGATGCGAACACTGATCGTTGGGGGCGGGGCAATCGGGCTGAGCGTTGCTTATCACATGGCAAGGCGCGAGGCGCAGGATGTGACCCTGCTGGAACGTAACACGTTGACTTCCGGAACATCATGGCACGCGGCGGGAATCGTTGGTCCGCTCCGCGCGACCCCGAACATGACGGACTTGGCTTCTTACGCGCTGGAGTTGTTTCCGCGTCTTGAATTGGAAACCGGAATGGCGACCGGTTATCGCCAGACAGGGGGCTATTGGCTGGCCCGTCGCTCCGAACGTCTGGACGAGCTGCACCGCATAGCAAATCTGGGCGTTACCCGCGGATTGAAGCCGAAGGTGATCGCGGCCCGTGACGTTGCCGTGCCGCAGCTGGATCTGACTGATCACGTTGGTGCGTTGCATGTGCCCGAAGACGGTAACGTCAATCCGGTGGATTTGTGCATGGCTTATGCCCGCGCCGCGAAATCCGGCGGTGTGGAGATCCGAGAAGGGGTGCAGGTCAAGCGACTTGCCGTCGCAGACGGGCGCATCACCGGCGTCGATCTGGCCGATGGCAGCACATTGGAGGCCGGGCGAGTGGTCCTGTGCACCGGCGCGTGGTCACGCGAATTGGCCGCGACGGCCGGCGTCGCGTTACCACTGCAGGCGGTCGAACATATGTACGTCGTCACTCAGCCTATTGACGGGCTGCCCGATCCGTTTCCGGTGATCAGGGACCTGGACAACGGTATTTACATAAAAGGGGACGCGGGTAAGCTGGTGATCGGCGGCTTTGAGCCAAATGCAAAATGCTGGAACCCATACGGCGCTGAAGGGGACCGTGCATTTCTGGAAATGCCCGAGGATTGGGACCAGTTTGCGCCTTTCATGGAAGCCGCGCTTGAGCTGATGCCTAGTCTGTCAGAGACGGGCATCCAGCATTTCATGAACGGACCGGAAAGCTTTACCGCCGACACACGCCCTCTCGTTGGGGAAACGCCTGAGGTTAAAGGGCTTTACGTGGCCGCAGGCATGAACTCGGTCGGGGTGATGTCGTCAGCTGGCATTGGACGAGTCCTTGCCGATTGGGTGGTGGATGGCGCACCACCAATGGACCTGTGGGAAGTGGACGTCGCGCGTGCCGATCCTTTGACAGCGGGCCCGGCGCATATGACGGACCGAATGCAAGAGGCGGTGGCCGACCTTTTTGCGATGCACTGGCCGTTCAAACAGCCCAAAGCGGGACGCGGGCTGCGGATATCCGCGTTGCATCATTACTGGGAAGGGCAGGGGGCCGCCTTTGGCCTAACGGCCGGATGGGAGCGCGGGCTTTGGTATGCCAAAGACCCGTCTGAGCAGGATATCCCTTACAGCATCGGGACGCAGGGCTGGCAGACAATTGCCAACCGTGAAGCGGCTCAGCTGGCCGATGGGACGGCGTTGCTGGACCTTTCGCCTTTTGGCAAGTTTGACATCAGAGGCCATGGCGCGGTTTCCGGGTTGAACCGTCTTTTCACCTCGCAAATGGATGTGCCTGTGGGCCGCGCGGTTTATACGCAGATGCTCAATCCGCGCGGTGGGATCGAAATGGATGCGACTGTGACGCGCCTTGGCACGGAGCAGTTCGAGGTCATCTCGGGTGCAGCCACACGCCAGCGGGATCTGGCCGCCTTGCGGCGTGGCTTGCCAGAGGGGGTGACGGTTACAGATCTTACAGAGGAGTTCTGTGTGATCGGTGTAATGGGCGCCGCCAGCCGCGAGACATTGCAAAGCCTGGCTAGCGACTGGACGGACATTGCCTTCGGCCATGCCACGGCGGTGACCCTTGCAGGCGTGCCCTGCCGGATGACGCGAGTCAGCTTTGTCGGGGCATTGGGTTGGGAGTTGCGCGTCGCCAATGCCGATGCGGGCACCCTGTTCGAGGCGCTGATCGCAACCGGTGCGAAGCCGATGGGTCACAATGCACTTGACGGGTGCAGGATCGAAAAGGGTTTTAAGCACTGGGGCCATGATCTGGGACCCGATATCACGCCGCTGGAAGCGGGGTTGAGCTTTACCATCGACTGGGACAAAGAGTTCGTCGGCAAGGAGGCCGTTGACGCACAGCGCGCCTCCGGCGTGACGAAACGCATGGTCTTGCTGGAGATCGAGGGCGATGCCCTCATGCTGCACGATGAACCGATTTTTGAGAATGGTGTGGCCGTTGGTCTGACGACCTCGGGTGCGCGCGGGGCGAGAACCGGTCTGAATCTGGCCTTTGGGCTGGTCCGGACCGAACCGGGCGAGAAGCTGGCCGAGACCTGCGCCCGCTGTTTCGACATTCAGGTTGCAGACAAAACCTACGCAGCGCGGCCTCTGGCCCGCATTCCTTATGATCCCGACGGCGTGGAGATGCGCGCATGACGACGAATGCACAGGTGGTGATTATCGGCGGTGGCGCGATGGGCGTGGGTCTGCTTTATCACCTGACAAAAATGGGGTGGTCGGATGTGGTCCTGGTCGAGAAGAACGACCTGACCCACGGATCGACCTGGCACGCGGCGGGCTTGTGTACCCATTTCGCCCATAACCCCACGATCCAAGAGTTGCGCGCAACCTCGGTGCGCCTTTACCGTGATATTTTGCCGGAAGAGACAGGCAACACATGTGGCTTTCACGCGTCCGGCGCGATGCGCGTCACGCGTAACCCGGACCGGATGGACGAATTTGCCCATGTGGCTGGCCTGTCCTCCTTCACCGGGTACCCGCTTGAGGTTCTGACCCCCGAACGGATCGCCGAGTTGCACCCTCTGGCAGAACTGGACGGGCTTCTGGGCGGGATCTACGAGCCGGACGATGGTCATGTGGACCCGACCATGGCTACCAATGCCATGGCGCAGGTAGCCAGCAAAAACGGTGCAACGATCATGCGTTACACCCGCGTCACGTCGATCGAGCGGCAGGACGTCGCCTGGCGGGTTGAGACCGATAAAGGTGTCCTCAACACCAGTCACATTGTGAATGCGGCTGGCACCTGGGGGTGGGAAATCGGCCAGATGATGGGCTTGAATATCCCGTCGGTCCCGGTCCTGCACCAGTATCTGGTCACCGACCGGGTGGAGGCGGTCGCGGACCGGATCGCGCAAGGTTTGCCCGAATTGCCAATCATCCGCGACCCTGAAGAAAGCTGGTATGTGCGCCAGGAACGCGACGGCCTGATACTCGGGCCTTACGAAAAAGACGCGCAGGTGTGGTCGGTGGATGGCATACCGCCCGAGTTTGGTGCCGACCTTATGCCTCCCGACTTGGACCGGGTTGAGGACATCATCCTGAACGCCATGGCCCGCGTGCCTGCACTGGAAACCGGCGGCATCAAATCGGTCATCAACGGCCCGATCACCTTTACGCCCGATGCCAATCCGCTGATTGGTCCCGCCCATGGGCTAGTCGATGCCTGGCTGCTGACCGGATCGTCAATGGGCGTGATGGAGGGTGGTGGTGCGGGGTGGTTCCTTGCGCATTGGATGACCCATGGCGCGCCTCCAATGGACCCGCTGGCTGTTGACAGCCGCCGTTTCGGCTCCTGGGCGAACCGAGATTATCGCGTAGCCAAAGCCATTGAGTGTTTTGGCCTGCAATTCGGGGTGCACTATCCCAACGAAGAACGCCCCGCTGGGCGCGGGCTACGCCTGTCGCCACTGCATGATCTGATGTTAGAGCGGGGCGCCGTGATGGGTGCAGCCTACGGTTGGGAACGGCCCAACTGGTTCTCGGAGAAGCCCGGTGACACAGCCACCGAAACCTTCCGCCGGGCTAATTGGTTTAATGCCGTGGCGCGGGAAACCGATGCCGCCACCAACCGTGTGGCACTCGCCGACCTGTCGGTATTTTCAAAGTTTGAAATATCGGGACCGGATACGCATCGCTTCCTCGACACTCTCGGGGCAAACCGCGCACCAAAAACAGGGCGGATCGGATTAACCCATGTCTTGACGCCAGCGGGTGGGGTGCTGTCCGAATTCTCGGTCGCTATGCTGGCCGACGATCACGCTTATCTGACCTCCGCTGCAGCCGCGCAGGAAATGGACCTGGATGTTTTGCGGACGCGGTCAGAGGGTTTCGACATGGTCATCCGAGACGTCACCAATGATTGGGCGGTAATCGGACTGATGGGCCCTGAGGCCCGGAAAGTGCTGTCGCAGGTGACCGAGACCAACCTCGCTGAGGGCTTCCCATGGTTGACTGCACAATCCATCGCTGTGGCTGGCGTTGGCCTCCGCGCGCTGCGAGTGTCCTATATCGGGGAGTTGGGTTGGGAATTGCACGTGCCAAAGGCCCAGGCCGCAGAGGTATTCCTCGCGCTCGAAGCGGCGGGTCAGCCCTATGACATTGGGCTCTATGGTGCCTATGCCGCAAACGCGATGCGCCTGGAAAAGGGCTATCGTAGCTGGGGCGGTGATCTGACGACCGAGCGGTCGCCGATTGAAGCAGGCGTTTCCTTCCTGGTGAAGACCGAAGGGCGCGAGTTTGTTGGACGTGACGCCATGCTGGCACGGGCGAACCCGTGGGTCATGGTGATGCTCGACATTGAAACAAAGGATATTGATCCGTTCTATGCCCATGCCGTGATGCAGGGGGACCGCCCCGTCGGCATGGTCACATCGGGCGCCTTTGGGCACCGCACCGAAAAAACGCTCGCACTGGCTTACTTGCGCGACCCTGCTGCACGCGAAAACCTGACAGTGTCTGTCCTTGGCCGGTCGCGTCCCGCAACAATCTTGGACACACCACCTTTTGATCCCACAAACGCTCGCTTGAAATATTGAGAGGCTTGAAATGACTGTGCATCCTATCAACACCGACTGGTCCGAAAACGGTACGGAAAACCGCCGTGCTCAGTACTTTGCGGCGTCGCAAAGCAAGTTTGTTCCGTTTGCAGAACCCCTGGTCATGCGCCGTGGCCAAGGACAGTATCTATGGGACATCCAGAACAACAAATACATTGATCTGCTGGGCATGAACTTGTGCATCTCGGTTGGACACTCGCATCCACGGGTGGTCGAAGCAGCGATGGCACAGGCTCAGGATCTGACGCACTGCACCACTATGTTCTATCATCCGACGCCAGCACAATTGGCTGAAGAACTGGCCGCGACCATGCCCAAAGGCCATGACTGGGTGGTGCATTTCTGCAATTCTGGCTCCGAGGCCATCGACCTGGCCATGACAATGGCGCGTACCTACACCGGCAATCTAGACTTGTTAGCATTGCGCCACGCGTATCACGGGCCTACAGCCTCGGCGCAGTCAATTACGGGCATCTCGGGCTGGCGTCATCCGGGAATGCCGGGCAACGTCGCCTTTGTCGCCGAACCCAACCAGTATCGCGGCATCTTTGGTGAAGGTGCCGGCGCGCAACCTTACCTCGATGAGATTGATCGGACCATCGCAAGTGCGACAACAGGCAAGGTCGCGGGCATCTTTGTGGAAAGCATTCAGGGTTACGGCGGCATCGTCGAGATGCCCATGGGCTACATGAGTGGCGCCGCCGAGCGTGTCCGCGCCGCGGGTGGTGTTTATGTCGCCGATGAGGTTCAGTCGGGCTTTGCCCGGACGGGCGATCATTACTGGGGTTTTGAGGCGGACGGCGTTGTGCCCGATATCGTCGTGATTGCCAAAGGTCTCGGAAACGGTTTCCCTATCGGTGCGGTGATTGCACGCAAGGACGTGGCCGCACCAATGGCAGAAAAATTCATGTTCCACACGTATGGAGCCAACCCTACAAGCTGTGCCGCTGGGCGGGCGGTATTGCAGGTGATCCAGGACGAGGGCATCCAGCACAACGCCAAGGTGGTCGGGGCCGCGTTACTCGAAAGGATGCGAGACCTGCAGGAGCGGCATAAAGCCATCGGCGACGTGCGTGGGCGCGGATTGATGATGGCCATCGAACTGGTCAAGGATCGCAAGACGAAGGAGCCGGATCGAGAAGCTACGGCGACCGTGTTCGAGGGATGCAAGGATGCAGGCATCATCCTGTCAAAATCCGGGCCCACACAATCGTGCCTGCGCATGGTGCCGCCGCTGTGTTTGTCGATGGATGACGTCGATGCCGTAGCTATCGCGCTCGACAAGGCATTTAGTGGCTTGAAGTAACACGAACATGATGGGTGCCGGTTACTCTTGGGCGTCCGCTTTTTGTCATTGAATTCAAACGACCTTTGAGTATGCCTCACCGGACAACTTCACGGAATCAATGTTCAATTAGTGTACGACTGTGCCGAAGGTGCTGGTAGGTACCAATTGGCTGCCACCGGAGTTTGATCAACACGATGGGTTACGCCGTTTTCAGAATTGCTTGAGCTAGAGGATCCTTATGCCCACGACTAGGCGTTCCGTCGTACGACGAACAATAACCCCAAAGATTACAGGAAAACCTATTGTTGCCCCGTTGTCGGCGGCGGCCATGTATTCATATGACACTGCAAGCCAGCTTCAGCAAGTTTACGCTGAGGAAGAGCCAGGTTTTGGATATTCGCGCGATGGGCATCCCAATGCGGTGGCTTTGGCTGAGAAGCTCTCTTGGCTGGAAGACGCCGAAGCTGGGCTTATGACCAACTCCGGCATGACGGCAATTACAGCTGCCTTGCTCACGGTTCTGGAAAAGGGTGACGCTGTCGCCGGCGCAAGCCAGCTGTATGGGCGGTCCCACTTAATGCTGGATCGCGATCTACCGAGGTTGGGCTTCGAAACACGGCGATTTGACGCGTCTGATCCATTAACTTTTGCAGCTGCAATTGTCCCGGGAACGCGCATCGTACTGACGGAGATCCTCTCAAACCCAATGCTGCGCGTGACCCACTTTGCTGAGCTTGTGGCGGCAGCAAAGAACGTAGGCGCGTTGGTCCTGGTCGACAACACTTTCACGACGCCGCGCCTCTTTAATCCCCTGAGCCACAACGCTGATTTGGTCATGCATTCGGTTACTAAAATGCTCTCGGGTCATAGCGATCTCAATCTTGGGTATCTCGGCGGCCGCGACCTTGGGCTGATCAATCGTATAGACGAGACGATAAAGACGCTGGGTTTGCAAGCAAGCCCATACAACTGTTGGATGGCGGAGCGCGGATTGAATACCTTTGATGTGCGGTTTGAACGTGCCCAGCAAAATGCGCGTAGCCTAAGCAATTTTCTGACCAGCCATCCGATGGTTGAATGCGTGCATTTTCCAGGAAATGAAAAGCATCCGGATCACGATTTGGCCAAAAAAATGCTGGCTGGATTTGGCCACATGATCAGCTTTGTATTGCGAGGTTCGCGAACACAAGCGGACATATTTCTCTCCGCGGCAAAAGACATTCCTTACGGACCCACATTGGGAGATGTTGCGACAACGCTCATAATGCCGTCCGTCGCATCGCATCGAAAGGTACCCCGTGAAACGCGGATTGCGCTTGGGATCGAAGATAACCTGATCCGCGTCTCGGTCGGAATTGAAGAATATGATTTGATCGAAGCAGATATCAGCGACGCGCTTCGTTCCGCTGAATCCACTTTGGGTTAAAGCTGCGCCTTTTTTGAAGAAGGGTTAGAACAAGAGCAGGGTTTTCTGCTTTTCGCTTTTTCCGATTGGCAGTAATGAAGCGACATGATTCCACTTCCGTGACGCAGTAAAACAGGGCCGATTTTTGACCCCAAGCTTCGATTGTGCGGATGCCTTCTGCAAGCGGAAACAGGTTTGTTCGACAATGCCGATCTGTCTGATCGCGTCAAGACGGGACATGCCTTGGCCGATTAGAATCTCAACCTGTCGCAACTTCGGTCAATCTCTTAGGGATTCGGTCTCTTGTTGCCCATACGCGGCCCTCTGCAAAAAACGGTGGACCAGTTCAGTTGGGGAGGCTGCACGCATGATCACACTGCTAAACCTGCACGGAGTTGAGCAATAGACTGAATGCGCAGACCCACGATCATAGATGTTGCCAACAAGGCGGGCGTTTCAAAATCGACGGTCAGTCTTGTCTTGCACGGCAGCTCACAGGTCAAGTCGGAAACCAGTGTACTTGTCCACGAGGCGATGCAAGAGATCGGGTATGTGTACAACCGGTCGGCGGTTAATCTCAGATCAACTGGTAACGCGCTGATCGGGTTGGTGATCAACGATCTGACCAAGCTGTTTTTCACCGAATTCGCGATGTCGCTGCGAATGGCGCTGGGGTTCCGGGGTGATGCGGTGGTAGTGGCGAATACCAACGAAGACCCCGAAATTCAGGATCAGGTGGCCAATGCCATGTTGGAGCACGAGGTCTCGGCCTCGATCCTGTCGCCCGCTTACGGTAACGTTTCAAACACGCTTGCCGCAGTTGCGCGTGCAGGGATTCCAATAATGCGGGTTCTGCGTCAGGTCGAAAGCGTCCGGTAAACACCCTTTCATTGCCCCTGACTATCGTTCTGGGGGTCGCGCTGCGACCCGACTTCTGCTTGATACCGGTGCGCGCCGGATCGCTTTTGTCGGCGGACTGGACGGTCGTAAAGTCACGTAGGAACGGATCTTGCGCTACATCGAGGTTCTGCAGGAAAGTAGGCTGCAACCGATTGTAATATCAGGAAAATCAAGCCGAGCCTTCGGGCATGCTACAGCTGCGGACCTGTTCAGAGATCACCTGGATTGCGACGCCGCTTTGTGTTTCAATGATCTGGTAGCCTTTGGGATGATCAATGCCTGTCACGAGGCGTGTGTCGAGATCGGGCGATCTTTTCAGATCATCGGGTTTGACGATATTCAGGAAGCCTCTGAATGTTGGCCCGCCTTGTCTACGGTACAATGCGTCGTCGGCGACTTCGGAGAAAAAGTCGCGGACTTGGTCCTAACGTGGCTGCAGACCGGGGTTGCGCCTTTCACAATACACAAACGCCTACCCGACTGGTGTTGCGGCAAACAACCAAGAAACTTTCGCAAACTTTTGTCGGCTGACGCTGGCATTTGTTTTCAACTGAACTGCCACAGTTACGATCAACCTGAATATCGGTAAGGGATCGGGTGCAAACGGTTATCTGATCTGACCGAACGACGCGTCGTAATGTTCGGTTTGTACTCGTGTTCCAGAAGGGTAAGTGACGGGATTCACCCTGACATGGTTGCGTTGAACTCTTCAAAAATGAGTTTGGACGCTGAAAGACGGAATAAAACAAGGACCCTGCACGTCTCTCTCTTGAATAACGGCGCGCAAAGACGTGCCAAGCCAGCAGCCAAGGGAGGAAACAATGGCGCCAGTAGAGGACAAGAATCGCTCGGTTCACGAGTTCTTCGCAGATGACCCGGAAAAGGCCGATGCCGCGTTTTTTGGGCGGGTGGCGAACCCGGACCGGCGCGGGTTTCTGAAACGTACCGGGCTGGCGACGATGGCCGCAATGGTTGGCACGTCGATCCCGTTTCACCGCAACATGCCCATCGGCTTCGTGCCCGCCGCCATGGCACAGGAAAATGATCTGGTCGGCAAAGATGGGCTGACCCTTCTGAATGATCGCCCAGTAAATGCGGAAACACCGCCCGAGCTGCTTGATGACCTGATCACCCCAACCAGCCGCCATTTCATCCGCAACAACGGCATCCCGCCCGAGGATGTTGATCCGACCACCTGGACCCTTACGGTAGACGGTTTCGTGGAGACGCCGTTGACCCTGACAATCGCCGACCTGCGCGAACAGTTCGAGGTCGTGACCATGGCGCTGACGCTGGAATGCGGCGGTAACGGGCGCGGCTTTTTCAACCCGCCCGCCAAGGGCAATCAGTGGACCTATGGCGCGGTGGCCTGTTCCGAGTGGACCGGCGTGCGGTTGAAGGATGTTCTGGAAAAGGCCGGTGTGCAATCGAATGTCGTCTATACCGCGCATTATGGCGCGGATGGCCACCTGTCCGGTGATCCCGAAAAAATGCCGATCTCGCGCGGCGTGCCGATCGAAAAGGCGATGACGGACAACGTGCTGATTGCATTTGAGATGAACGGCGCGGAACTGCATCCGATGAACGGTGCGCCGCTGCGGCTTGTCGTGCCGGGATGGCCCGCATCCACGGCTCAGAAATGGCTTGAACGGATTGAGCTGCGCGATCAGGTTCACGATGGCCCGAAGATGACCGGTACGTCATACCGGGTTCCGGGTTATCCCGTGGAACCGGGGCAGGACGTGCCGAAAGAGGATTTTGTCATCATCGAACGCATGCCGGTCAAATCGCTGGTGACGTTCCCCGCAAACGGGTCCGATCTGGGTATGGAAACGCAGGTACGCGGCCACGCCTGGTCAGGAGACCGGGCAATCAGCAAGGTTGAAGTGTCGACTGATTTCGGCGCGACCTGGCAGGATGCCCAGCTTGACGATCCGGTCAACAGTGGCGCGTGGCAGAACTGGCGTGCAGATGTCAGCTTTCCGCAGGCCGGGTACTATGAGATCTGGGCCCGTGCCACCGACGATGCAGGGGTCATGCAGCCTTTTGCCATCGACTGGAACCCGAAAGGGTATCTCAACAACACCATGCACCGGGTCGGTGTACGCGCAAGCTGATCAGTCCGGGGCGGCCCACGCGCCGCCCCTCAATTTTCCTTGCACCGGAGGAATTCCATGCGTTTCGCACATCTGCGAACTGTGACTGTTGTGGCATTAGGCATCGCCGCGACATCCCCGGCTCTGGCTGAGCTTGAGTCGTCCCTTGCCAATGCCGACGTCACGAAAGGCGAGCGTGTCTTCAAGAAATGTGTCGCCTGCCACACGGTCGAGCAAGGCGACAAGAACAAGGTCGGTCCGAACCTGTACAGCATCGTTGGTGGCCCGGTGGCCGCCGTCGATGGATTTAAGTATTCCAAAGCAATGATCGAATACGCCGGGGACTGGACGCTTAAACGCCTTGACCTGTTTCTCAGGAGGCCAAAAGACGAAATAAAACGCACAAAGATGAGCTTTGCGGGGCTGAAAAAGGATCAAGACCGGGCGAATGTGATCGCCTATCTCAATACGTTTTCAGACGCCCCGCTGGCGTTTGGCGCGGCCGCCGAGACCGTCTCGGTTGAAGCCGAAGAAGAATACGAATTCGGCGTGCTGTTCGATGCGCCCGGCGTGGAATCGACCTACTTCGCCTGCACCGCCTGCCATTCCGAGATGATCGTTGCGCAACAGGGCCTCAGCCGGGACGGTTGGGTCGAGATGTTCGATTGGATGGTCGAGGAACAGGGGATGTCGGAAATCGAAGAGCCCGAGCTTTCAGAAATCCTCGACTATCTCGCTGCGCACTATGGCGAGGATCGACCCAACTTTCCGAAACCCTAAACCGAATGCAGATCCGGACGGCTGCCGCTAACCCACACAGGGGGCGGCAGCTGCCGTTGCATCGGACACCGCCGCCAAACTGGTCTGGGACGCATCACTTTGGGTCGTGAGTTTCAGATAAGCGGCTATCGCGTCAAATCTCGGTTGGTCCATACCGCTGGCAATGACCATGTGGCGCATGTTGTCCGAGGTCGTCCATGCCTCAACCTGCCGGCCTGCACTGCTATCATCGTCCAACTCGAACGCGCCGCGGAAATACGAAATCCGGCAGCCGTTTCGACCGGCGTAGTGAGTGACCAGACCCTTTTTCAGCGATCGGATTGCAACCGGTGTCAGCCTCGCGCTGGCAAGGTCCGGTATGCCGTCATACCCCGCCGCCGCAACCGAACGAAGATCGCTGTTCTGGACCGAGACATCCTGTTTCGCAAAATCCTCGTGGATGTCGAAAGCCGTCGGCGTGGCAAACGCGTTCGCCCCCAGAATTATGGCGGCCGCAAGCGCGGCCGCAAAGGCACCACCGGCCAGCCATCTGACCGGACGCCAATTGCTGTTCGCAGAGTTTTCGAGCGGTACGGAGGACTGGTGCGCCGTTTCAGGTCGCAATGCGGCCAGACTGGACGCCACATCGCGCACATCCTTCAACGCCTGCGCAAGAGCAGGCTCAGACGCCAAACGGGTTTCAAACTCCGCACGGGTTGCGTCGCCCAACTCACCGTCATGGTAGGCGTTTACCAGTTCCCAGTCTGTGTCGCTCAGTTCAGTCATTTGCCACTTTTCGTAGTTTTGTCTTGCAGTTCCACGCCATCTACCAGTTCAAGCAGAGCCTTTCTTGCCCGACTGATCCGGCTCATCACAGTTCCGTTGGCGACATTCATGACTTTGGCCGCCTCCAAGTATTTCAACCCCAAAATGTCCACAAGGCACAGCACTTCCCGCATATCCGGCGGCAATTTTTGATACGCGAGTCGTATCAGGATATCGTGCGCTGCGTCCGAAGACCCGGCTTCATCGGATAGACGTCTCTCAGCCGCCAAATATTCCCTGCGAACACGTTTTTTTCTCAGCTCGTCATAGTGCAGATTGCGGATGACACGAAACATCCAGGGACGAAGCTGTTCGAGCTGAGTTGGCTTGTCTTCGGTTCTCAAAGCGCGTTCAATGGCGTCCTGCACAAGGTCCTCTGCGTCATTGGCCGAGGCGCAAATTGTGGTCGCATAGGCCCGAAACTCGGGAAGCAGTTGCTCGATTTGAGTGATCGACGCCATTCTCAAAACTAGCCAACTGAACATGCCATAGTCAATTCATGAAACTTTTTGAGATGTAAACCCAACCGCGGGCCACAAGAAGAGAAACGAACTATATGCTTCAAGAAATTTAACCCGAAAACCAATTCAACTTAGGAATGAGAAACAACCTTCCCAGCCGTAAATTCCCTGTTTGTTGAGACTTGTAAAACTCACTAATTACTCAAAGTATAGCTTGCGAATTGGTACGACTAGGTCGCTCCAAAACACATATCTGAAGCTTAACCTCGTATGTTTATACATCACAGAAGCCCGTTAAAATCGAACAGAAGGGCTTAATAGATGGCGATGCAAAACTGTATGGGAGATAATTTAAAACAAACTATCCCAGCGTTGAAAACATGAAAGATTGACCCACATTTGTGTTGTTGAGTTTAGTTTTACGCCGTCAAAAAAGAGATCTAAATGAATGCGTTTGTTTGCTTTTCATGTTGCTTTCTATTCGGAACCGCTGCGTTTGCGGACGCTTGGGGATTCGACGGCGTTGTATTGCCATCCGAACGCGGTGTTGCGACCAGCCAAACCGATGGAATCATAAAAACTGTTCTTCACTCGAACGGTGACAATGTGTTGAAAGACGCTCCGCTGGTTCAACTGGGTGACACCGATGCGAGGCTGGGTCTCGATATGGCGCTTGCTCGTCAAAAGCAGGCGGAAGCCCGATTTACGGAAGCTACTGCGCAGGCAAACTGTCAAACTGAATTGCTGAATCGTGGTGTAGCAACAGAAGCAACAGCCGATCCCGCCGTTACTAACTTTAAGATCGCGGATGCCAAAGCCGGTCAACCATTGGGTGAGGTGATCGTTTTAGACCCGGTGATGGTTGCCTATCAGGTGGATTACCAAACGCGCCTTGATGTTATGGCGCAAGCAGGCGTCGCGACAGTTGAGGCACTGTTCGAACAGCTTACAGTCGCAGGTTCCCTGCCAAACGGCACAGTATCGCGCGATGGGCTTTCGCCCGAACGGGCTGCTGCGTTGCTGGACGAGAGTGGGAACTTGACCGTTTGGGTGCGTGTTCCGAATCCAAACCTTATAAAGCGTCCCGGACTCAAAGTGCGTGTGACATCTAATCTAGCAAAGGCGGGAGTGCAAAATTGACCCAGAATGCAACAATCCTTCGGGAAGATACCGATACAAAAGCGCGCTACGTGGCCACGGTGGAAGGTGTCGAAGGCGAGGGAGAACTGACGATATCCAAAGTGAGCGACAAGCTTGTCATAGCGGATCACACCGACGTTCCAGACAGTATGCGTGGTATGGGTGTTGCAATGCAGTTGGTCGAGCGCTTGATCGCCGACGCCAGAGCGGCCGGCCAACGGATAGTCCCATTGTGTCCTTTTGTTCGCGCGCAGGCGGAAAGACATAAAGAAGATTGGGCGGATGTCATTCAGCATTGACCCAACTTTTGGCCTTCAAGTGGTTTATGCGCCAACAGGGTGTCAGATGGGATAACTTTTGTGATTGTTTTAAATTGTCTGTCTGACGAGTAACCAATTGATGGAAAAGTGCAAAAACCAACTGATCAAAATCACACTTCTCGACACCTAGGTTACCAAAACCGAAAGTATGCGAGGCAATGTTGCTCAAATTCGAAGGTAAATGCGATGAGTTTGAACTCAGACAAAAAGAGCTGGCCCGACATCCCTTTCGACCCGTGGCGCCAGACGTGTGAAGCGCTGCATCTTTGGTGCCAGATCGTCGGAAAGTACCGATTGAAGCACTCGTTTTGGGTCAATCATTCCTGGCACGCCACTTTTTATGTAACTTCCAGAGGGCTAACAACCGGATTGATCCCTGACCCAGAAGTTCCGGTTACTGTGACTTTCGATGTCTGCGACGAAAAACTGCTTGTCGAAGCCGCCGGGGGCAAGACTGTAAGCTTTGATCTAGAGTCGATGAGCGTCGCAAGCTTCCGCAAAAAGTTCGGTGCAGCGATCGCAGAGGTTGGCGGCAATTGCGACATTCACGGGCGGCCAAACGAATTGCCAGACCCCATTCCGTTCTTGCAAGATACGGCTGAACGTCCCTACGACGCAGATGCCGTGCGGAGGTTTCACCAGGCTCTTTTGAGAGTGCACGATGTGTTCAATCAGTTTCGGACAGGGTTTCACGGGAAGGTTTCCCCGGCTCATTTGTTCTGGGGTTCCTTCGACTTTGCTGTAACCAGATTTTCGGGCCGAAAAGCGCCGCCTCATTCTGGCGGAATTCCCAATTTGCCAGACGATATAACGCGTGAAGCCTACAGTCACGAAGTATCGTCGGCAGGGTTTTGGCCCGGGAATGGATATGGTGAACCTATGTTTTACTCATATGCATATCCGGTACCGGACGACTTTTCGAAACAAGCAGTTTTACCTACGGCAGCCAGTTGGAATGATGAGCTTGGGGAATTCCTGTTGCCGTATGATGCTGTACGCACCTCTGCAAACCCTGCAGAGTCTCTTCTGTCCTTCCTCAAGTCGACCTATGAAGCGGCGGCCAACACAGCAAATTGGAACCGAGATATGGATCGCCCTTGGGGCAAGTGTGGTCGACCCCCAATCTAGGCTCAAGACCCATTGATTTCCGTTTGGCTGCGTGATTCATCGCGTTCAAAACGAGTGGCGAACATGTCTGATCTTTTCTAGTTGAGCGACTACATCGGTGCGAGGGCATTGATTAGCAGTCTGCCAAATGTCGAATGGTTGCTGGGTGACCGCGGCTATGATGCAGATTGGATCAGAGAAGCGTTGAAAGACAAAGGGATACGCGCGCCGCATCCCAGGCCGCAAACAGCGCAAGACAGCTGTCCGATACGACAAGCGCCGCTACAAACGCCGCAATCGGATCGAGATTATGTTTTGCAGATTGAAGGACTGGCGCCGTGTGGCGATGCGGTACGTCAGGTGACCCAAAGTCTTCCTCTCAGCAATCCCTCTCGCCGCTTTGGTCATCTATTGGCTATGAGTCCTGAGCATAAGTAGAAAATTGAATAAGTGTGTAAAAGAGAGCTGGGCTACAGAAACTTGACGAGGAAGCTAGCGACTTGCTCTGACGCGTCAGAGACAATCCTTGGGTCATCGTAAATGTCTGTCTGCCCTTCAGATGTGATCTCGTACTTGAACTTCTCGCCGGGCACCGATGCAAAGAACTTTTCGGCCCAAGCGGGATTAAGCGCATTAGGCCCATGTATCATCAGGAACGGTTGGTTCAGCCCTGTGGCGGCACTTTGGACGTCAAATTGCAGAAAATACTCTCGCGACATGACCGCGAATTCGTTCACGTAATTGGGGTGCGCGGCGCGATCAGAATAGTAGTCGTAGGTCGATTGGATCATCATTGCAGCGTCTTGGTCCAGCGCGACTGCGGGGATGGTCTCAACTTCCCCAGTTGCTTCATAGGTCGCGCGCGCGGCGGCACCCTGAGCGACCTTCTGACCAAACCCTTCGGGATCCGATTGACGCATCTCAGGCACATCACGGTAGTAACCGGCAATCGCTGCAAAGGCTTTTACTTGCGGCAGGTCGTGAATTGCGTGCGCGAGATATCCCGACCCCAGGCAAACACCGACGGCACCCAGCCGCTCCGGATCGACGCCATCCTGTTCAGCCAAAGCCGAAACCGCTTCCTTCAGATCAGCGATCTTATGGGGATAGTATTCATACTGCCTCGGTTCGCCACCGCTTTCACCATAGTGTCGGTGGTCAATGGCCAAAGCGGCAATGCCGCGTTCGGCGAGTGCGGCGGCATAGGTTCCTGTCACCTGTTCCTTGACCGAAGTCATCGGGCCGCCGGTTATGACAGCGGGGAAGGGGCCCTCGCCTGACGGAAGGTGCAAATCCCCGACGATCGATGTACCGTCAACTTCGAATTCTACGCGCCGTGCCATAGGGTTACCCCCGATGATAGATGAATGCTGTGTCGGTGCCCCGTCCTTGCCCAACCGCAAGTTCGATATTCAGATGGGCCAGGGATTCCAGGTGACGGGCGGCTGACAGCTTGTTGATCTTTTCCGGTCGAAAACCGAGCGAGGCCGCAAGTTCCGAAACAGTATCAACTGCGTCAGGGTTGTCACCCGCGACAAAGGTCGTTGCGGGGGTACCATCGCGCGAGAGCCGATCAGATGTCATGTTATCAGCAAACACGGTATTGAACGCTTTTACAACTCGGCTTTCCGGAAGCAGTCTTGCAATCTCTTCCCCGCCAGAGTTTTCCTGACCCAGCAACAGCGGCGACCAATCGTCATTTAGCGGATTGGTCGCATCGACGACGATTTTCCCGGCGAGCTTTTCCTGAAGCGGGCGCAATACGTCCGCCGCGACGTGGTAGTGGACTGCCAAAACAACAACGTCGCCGTGATCCGCCGCCGCGTCAAAGCTGGTGTATCCGCTTCTGCTTCCTGCCACAACATCATGGCTGGCGGTCTGACACAGCTCAAGCAAGCGCCCACCAACGTTTCCGGTTCCTAAAATTGCAACCTTCATTTCGTCATCTCCAGCTACTCTTGAATTCGACGAGAGAGTCTGCATGGTGGTAACTGAAGTCAATTAGGTACCCCGAGGTAACTATGTCAAATATTGCTCCAAATGCCTTTGTCGCAGATTGCCCGACACGTGGGATTATTGTGCGCCTGGCCGAAAAGTGGACGATGCTAACGTTGGCGGCCTTGTTGCAGGGTCCAATGCGGTTCGGGGCACTTCGCCGTTTGATTGAGGGCGTTTCTCAGAAAATGCTCACCAAAACACTTCGAAACCTTGAGGAAGACGGGTTGGTTATTCGTCAGGTCTTTGACGAGATGCCACTTCGCGTTGAATATTCCCTAACCCCTCTCGGGGAGAGTTGCGCCGAGCTCGTTAACCAGATCAAAATCTGGGCCGAGCAGAATATGATTGAGATTCAAAGCCATAATACGGACAAGCAGAGTGCCGAGGTAGTGTCTGTCGTACGTCAGTAACGGCTTCGTGGCAGAAGATTAGGCACCACTTTGGTAACACCCACCGTATCAGATTGGAGGTGCCGGTTTCAGATTTTTAAACCGACACCTCTAACTCTTTGCTATTTGCTCATAGTTTTCAGACGTGACGCTGTTTAAGGCAGACGCTGAACGCCGGCGGAAAACTCGAAAATAAAGTCGTTTGCATAAGTCGGATACTTGCCCACCATGACAGACTTGATGCTTTCTACGCTTGAATCATCGGCTCGGGCGTCCCGGTAGGTTTCAAGCCAGTCAATCTGCTCGGACAGAACCCGGTCACCGCGGCGCACAGCCGGTCTGGCATGGCCCACAATAACACGCGATGGGTCGAGCGACTGAACGCGTTTCACAAGATCAATCCACCCATCGAAATCATCATGGTCGCCGGTGAAAGCATGTGTTTCCGAAAAAACGACATCTCCGGTTATGGCGGTTCGGCTATCCGGCTCGAAAACAACGGATGACATTGGGTGATCGCCGGGGCCCTGCAAGACCTGCAGGGGTTGGCCATCCAGCACCAGACCATCATCTGAAACCGCTTCGAAAAAGTCCGGTGCGGTATCCGGAAGATTTTCCCCACCACCGGGGACCGCAGCGCCAAGGCTCGCCTGGCGCGTCGAAACCATCGGCTGGAACAATGGGATCGCGTCACCGCGCGCAAAAAACTGGGCTTCAGGGAACGCTGCGCGGATAAGTTCGGCACCGTTGAAATGATCAAGATGCGGGTGTGTCACGTAAGTCCATTCAAGAGGTTTGCCACGCTCTTTGAGGTCCGCAATCAAACGCATCGCGTTCGACAACGTAAATTGCGTATCAACCAGTCCGAGCGAAGCGGGTCCTTCGATAATGGCGGATCGGACCAACAAGGGCCCGGCATCCGAGACCCACTCCTCGACCCGCAACCCGGCGGGGCGCGCGATGGCGGGGGCTGCCAAAGTACCTAGTGTTGCCAGAGAACTTGCAATCATAGAACGTCTGGTAAGTCGTGTTGGGTCAAAGTTCATTTTGTACTCCTGAGTTCGATGAAGCGTCGCCTCATTGAATACAGCGAAGTGGTATCTTTCGTCGATTAGGTACCCAGAGGTTACCACTGGTGGTTTCTTTGAAACGTACTGAAAATATTGCGAAAAGTTTTTAGCAAACTTCTGGCAGAGCAAGACTTTGGTGTAGACACCCCGTCCACAGGACACTTCTGAAGGCGCAGTTTCGAATATGAAGTTTCCTAAGGGTTTCAGATTACTTGAGGCAGCCTCAGTTGTGTGTGCCTGCAGGTTGCCCACCATCCACGTCGAGTGTGACACCCGTGATAAACCTATTCGACATAAGACCGAGCACTGCCGCCGCAATGTCGCTCGGGTGGCCTCTGCGCCCAACTGGAAGCGTGTCATCCACAGAGTCGAAATGGCTTTGCGCTGCTTGTTCGCTAAGGCGCGTTCGCCAAAGAGGCGTGTCTACTTGGCCGGGCACAATAGTGTTTACGCGAATTGGGGCAAGCTCAAGAGCTGCGACTCTGCCGAGCGACTCGATCGCCCCATCGACGGCTGCCAGCGTTCCAAGACCGCGCATCGGTTTTCTGCTAATCCACCCAGAGAACAGAGTTATTGAACCGGTCGCAGAGATCATTGGCGCACCGTACTTCAGTGAGTGATGCTGTCCCCAAAATTTGGACTCAAAGAGACCCCGCGCAGCCTGAGTATCTATCTCCACGATCGTGCCGCGTACTGTCCCAGCGGCTGCAGCGACGAGATGATCAAATTTCCCAATGCTGTCGAAAACAGCCTTCACACGATCTTCTTGCGTAACATCAAGTGAGGCATACTCGACCTTCCCTGTAAGTTGCTTCGCCGCAGCTTCCAATTTGGCGTGGTCTCTTGCAAGAAGAACAATTTCCCTAGCTCCGGCATTTAACGCCTGACGAGCAATTTCTAGTCCGATACCGGACGATCCGCCTGTGATTACAATCCTTGATCCAACTAGTGAGTCATAGGGCATTTTGAGCCTCGTTGTTGTGATTGTCTTTCGCTAATTAGTCTGCACTGCAGGTACCTGCTGGGTTAGACAGTGAATTGCACCGCCCTGCATCGGGGCCGCGCGCATGGTGATTCCGATTACCTCACGATTGGGAAAATGCTTGGCGAGTTCCGTTCGGGCGGCTTCGTCCATGTCCGGATCAAACCCGGTTTGCGGCATGATCACGGCACAGTTGCAGATGTAAAAGTTCATGTAAGGCGCGATGAAGTCATGTTTGCCCACCGTGAAACTCGACATAAAGGGAAAAGGTACCACTTCGATCCCGGCTGCCTCGAGCACCGCGCGTGCCTGCGCAAGTGGCTTTGCATTCACGCTGTCTTCGGGAACGTCCAGCATCAGAACGCGGTTTTCACCGATGAAACACATGAACAGATCGATGTGGCCGTCCGTGCCGTAATACATCCGTTCCGGATCGCGGGTCTGATCCTCAGACAATCCTTCCTGAATCCAGATGATCCGGTTCAAACCAAGGGCGTCC
>NZ_JBXWSB010000061.1:0-27280 GCF_059613205.1 Ruegeria sp. BHSB064 | reverse complement strand
AACGCGACCCCTGCCGTTGCTGGTGGAAAAGCCGTTGTTCACCGACCCACAGGATGCGGCCCGGTTAGAAGAGGTTGAGCGTAGCTATCCCTGCCCCATCTGGGTTGCGATGGAATACCGATACATGCCACCCATTGCCGCTTTGATCGACAAGGCGGAAGCAACAGGCGGCGTGAAGATGCTGTCTATCCGCGAGCATCGTTTCCCATTTCTGGAAAAGGTCGGCCACTGGAACCGGTTCAATTGCAATACCGGAGGCACCTTTGTTGAAAAGTGCTGTCATTTCTTCGACCTCATGCGCTTGATCCTGCAATCCGACCCGGTGCGCGTGACCGCAAGCGGAGGACAAGCCGTCAACCATCTGGACGAAAGCTACGAAGGCGAAACACCGGATATTCTGGACCACGGGTACGTTATTGTCGATTTCGCCTCGGGCGCACGCGCCATGTTAGAGCTGTGCATGTTTGCGGAAGGCTCTCGGTATCAGGAAGAAGTATCGGCTGTTGGACCCGACGCTAAAGTCGAGGCGTTGGTACCCGGTCCAGGTCGCTTTTGGCCGGATCATTTGGGGGAACCGCCGGTGCCCAAGGTGATCCTAAGCCCCCGCAAACCGAAGGGGCCCACGTCAATCGATGTCCCCGTAGACGCCAGATTGCTGGCAGCCGGAGACCACAATGGGTCAACCTATTATCAGCACGAAGGGTTTCTGGCCGTGCTGCGCGGCGAAAAGGCCAAACCGGACGTCAGCTTGAAGGACGGTCTTTGGGCCGTACGGATGGGACAAGCGGCACAACAGGCGATGGAAAGCGGCGAAACCGTACGTTTCAGCAGCTGACCACAGCGTCGCATAGGGTTGAGTTCTGTAATCGCTTGGAACTCAACCCTTTATATGCGACTGTTTGAAAACCTGCTGGATGTTGCTTGCACGTGATCGGCAAGCACACGTGGTCAAGGTTCATTTGGTCCGCGATGGTTTCCTCATCGGGCGCGCTTCCGGGCCTTTTTTTGCGCGCACTTTAAAACTCTTGGGCTTCTCGCCGTCCTGTCGGCTTTTGTGACGTTCGGCCCGAGACCCCATCGGTTTCGACGGATCAGCCGCGTTTTTGCGCCGCGTGTTTTCCGTACCGCCGCCTTTGCGCGTAGGTATCTTTCCGGGGCTGCCCTGGCTCTTGCCCTGACTTGCCTTTGGCTTTGCAGACTTTGGTTTGTCCGGGTTTTCGCGGCGTTTGTGCGGTTTTTTCGGGCTTGGTTCAAACTCGGCGGGTTTCGACGCGTCAGCAGGCTTGCTGACTCGACGCGATGTATCCTCTTTCCGGTCCGCGCGTGGCGTTTTACGTGGTGCTTTCGGCTCAGCCGGAGGGCCTTTGGGCGAGGCGTCGAAATTCGGAACACCCGGCAATTCGGTCAATCGCGCACCCTGCTCAAGGTCAAGCTCAGGGCCAAGCTCGTTCTTTATTGCCGGCACTGCGTCGCTGAGGATTTCAACGAATGTTTCCTGATACTGGACACGAATGGCCCCAATCGCATCTTTGGAGATCCCGGCATTGCGGCATAGCATCGGCAGCAACCAACGCGGCTCAGCCCGCTGTTTGCGACCCAAAGACAACGAGAACCACGTACTTGGCCCGAAATCCGAAGCCTCTCGCTTTTTGCGCGCGCCCGGATCGGGAACTTCACCCAAAATCTCGGGCGCGGAATTGCGCTCGCGATAAAGACGCAGAAACGCCGCCGCAATCTTCTCAGCCGTGTGTTCTTGCAGAAGGCGCTGAGAGAATGCCTGTTCCTCGGCAGTTGGTGACTGAGTCCATCCCGGATCTGACATTAGCCGTTCTTCATCGCGGGCAAGGACCGCCTCGGCGGAAGGTGGTGTGCCCCATTCGGCCTCCAGCTTGGCGGATTTCAACAGGCGTTGTGCCTTTGACCGCTGACGCCCCGGTACAATCAGCACCGAAGTGCCCTTTCGTCCGGCACGGCCTGTTCGCCCGGACCGGTGCAACAGGGATTCCGCATTGGACGGCAGATCCGCGTGGATCACAAGTTCCAGCCGGGGCAGGTCAATGCCGCGTGCAGCCACATCTGTTGCAATACATACACGCGCGCGCCCGTCACGCAGGGCCTGCAAAGCGTGGGTGCGTTCGGACTGGCTGAGCTCACCCGAAAGCGAAACCACCGAAAACCCCCTGTTGGAAAACTTCGCTGTCAGGCGGGTCACCATAGACCGGGTATTGGCGAAGATGATCGCCGTTTGTGCATCATGAAAACGCAACAGGTTGATGATCGCCTTTTCGATGTCTGACGGGGCCACAGTCAGCGCAAGATAGGAGATGTCCGCGTGCTGCGCGTCTTTGTTGCCGACCTCGATCCGACGGGCATCTTCTTTTTGATAGGTCTGCGCAAGCTTGGCGATGCCGCGTGGCACCGTTGCAGAAAACAGCAATGTCCGACGGTTTTCCGGAGTGTGATCCAGGATGAATTCGAGATCCTCGGAGAATCCCATATCCAACATCTCATCCGCTTCGTCCAGAACAACCGCTTTGAGATCACCCAAATCGATCACTCCTCGCGACACGTGGTCTCTGAGACGGCCTGGCGTGGCGACGATGACATGCGCGCCGCGCTCAATCGCTCTGCGTTCCGTGCGCGCATCCATGCCACCCACGGCAGATGCGGTAACGATCCCGGCTTCTGAAAACAGCCAGTCAAACTCTCGCTGAACCTGCATGGCCAGTTCACGTGTGGGCGCAATAACCAAGGCCAAAGGGGCAGCCGGTCGATCAAACCGGCCGTCTTTGTCCAGCAGGTCGGGTGCAATTGCCAACCCAAAGCCAACCGTCTTTCCTGACCCGGTTTGCGCTGACACCAAAAGGTCAAGCTGGGCCAGCTCAGGTTGCGTCACCGCCACCTGAACGGGCGTAAGTTCGCTGTAACCTTTGTTGGTCAACGCCTGCGAGAGCGTCATGGGCAGGTCGAAGAGGTTGGGCATACGTCACCTTGCAGAAGAAAGATCACGCCCTTAACGACGATGGCAGAGTTTGTACAGCCTCGTTTGGGCCTGCAGGTTCGATCAGCAATGAAACAAACCGGAAACGGCAGGGTTTAACTTTTTTGAACTGTTGATGCTCGCAGTCTTGAAGCTGTCAGTGAAATCCGCGCGGGATGCTTTCCGTCCACTCTTTGACCATAACTTCGGCACCCTCTGCGCCTTCGGTAGCCCGCAGTTTTCGTTTCAGGTAGAAATTCTGCGCATCACAATGCATGGAACTCTGGGTCTCAATCTCCACGCTCCAGTCACCCCTTTCGAAGGTGAAACGCCATTGGCTGTTGAAACGCGCCGACGCAGGGTCATCGGGATGGATGCTGTAATGCATGGCGACATGACTGCCAACGACCAGTCCGTGATAGGGATCACGCGCTTTACCATAGTCGTCGAACGTGTCCAGAACGAGGGTCCCATCGTCAAGCACATGCTGATCGGATCGCCCTGACGGTGTGCGCAGTACTTCTGTTTCCAGTACAGGAAAATCCCGTGCCGAACCCGGGTTCTGCGGTTCGATTTCCACCTCAACCTCGCGCACCGGCAGCTGCAGAACGCAGCGGTTCAGATGCAGCGTGACCTTGACCTGCTCCGGTGCGGGCCAGACAACGGGCCAATAGCTGGTCGACAGCGCCAGCCGGAGCCGGTGCCCCGCGCGCAGGTGATGGGCGCATTCGTTAAGCAGGATTTCCGCCTCATAAACCTGCCCCGGCACAAGGGTTTCGGGCGTTTCATGACTGGCATAGTGGCAAAGATTGAGCGGCCGGTAGCTGATGCGCTGGGACACCCCTTCGGGAGAAACATCACATAGCCGCGCCATCAGTTGCGCGACCGGTTTATCGACGCTGAAAGCAAAGCGCAGCCGCGCCCGCCCTAAAACCTCTAGCGGTTCATCCAATACGGCAGTGTCGAAACATTGCGACAAGGCGTCATCGGGGGCCTGATCGCCGCACAGTTCGTTGTCAAAGCGCATTCCCGGACAGAAATAACCGCTGGTCGCTCCAACACTGGCCGGGCTGCTTACTGTGACCGTGCCGTTTGTGGGTCTGGTTCCAAACCCGTCCTGAGTTAGATGCAGAAACCGATCCTTCACATTGTCTGACGGCCAGTTCTGTTCGGCAATCCAGCGCCCTTTGCGTGGGCCGTTCTGTTTGGTCGGATTGAAGTGTTCCTGCATGAAGGTGCGATAGTCCGGCAGATCCTCAGCCCCGTTCTGCCGCCCTTTGAGCCAGCGATCAAACCACGTAATCACTTCCGAATGGAAATCGGATGGTGCAAGCTTTGAGATGTGGGCATAGCGATGCTCCCAAGGGCCAACCATCGCTTTGGCCAGGACTTTCAAATGGGTCGCCAGCGCGGAAGGCGCGTTGACATAGGCATCAGCCCAGCCCGTCATGGCCAGCACCGGAACTTTGATTGCATCCCAGTCCTCGCACACGGATCCGTGTTTCCAAAATTCATCACGTGTGGGATGCCGCAACCAATCCACCGCGGAAAAGGGCAGCGTTTCCATGCGGTTCAGCCAATCCGCACGCCAATCCGCACGCAAGTCCGGATCTGCCGGTCGCGACAGATAGGCAAACATCTGACTGGCCCAATTTGCATTATCGCTCAACAGACAGCCGCCCATATAATGGATGTCATCGGCATAACGATCCACGGTCGAAGCAACGGAGACCACAGCCTTGAGCGCTTCGGGTTGGCGGTACGCCAGTTGCAGCCCATTAAAGCCACCCCAGGAAATCCCGATCATACCAATATTGCCGTCACACCAATCCTGCTCTGCAATCCACGCCAAGACCGCCTCGCCATCGCTCAGCTCCTGCTCGGAATACTCGTCATCGAACTGCCCGTCGCTGTCGCCGGTACCCGAAATATCCACCCGGACACACGCATAGCCCGCGCGGGCAAACACGGGGTGAGTAGATTCATCCCGAGGTGCCGTGCCATCGCGTTTGCGATACGGCAGGTATTCCAGAATGGCCGGGCTGGGCCCGCTTACCGGCAGCCAGATCCGGGCGGCCAGATTGCGACCATCCGCCATTGGGATGAAGATGTTTTCAATTACCCTATGATCATATGTCACGAAGTATTCCCTTAGCGATTCTCAGGCACCCTAACCTCTTTGGCTGCCGCACTTAACAACATGAGCGACACCGCAGGCTAAAAACGCACTCGAAGCAGAAAGTGCAGATCACCACCGGACCGTTTTCGGCAGGGTTAAAGACACCTTTGAATTAACGCGTTTCTTGTGGGGCAGCGGCAAGTACCTCGACTTCGACCTTGAACTCCGGCCTCGTAAAACCGCTGACTATCAACAGCGTCGAGCTTGGCAAACGGCTGTGCGAGGCAAGATATTCGTCCCGTGCGCGCATGTAGCCTGCCATATGCGATCTGTCGGTTACAAATGCTCTGATATGCGCGACATCCCCTGCATCCATACCCGCTGACCGCAGAATTTTTTCGATGTTCTGAAAACAGACGACTGCTTGATCATATGCGCCTTTCGGGACGTTTTCATCTGCGCGAATCCCCAACTGCCCCGAGGTTTGAACAAGCCTCCAGTCGCGGGGGATTTCGACGCCATGCGCATAACGTGCGAACGGAGACGGCATATCGTTTGGGTTTAACTCTTTCATTTTCCTGTACTCTTTTCTGATTTGGAATTTTTCTTGCGAGTTCAAACTTTCTTTGCAAGTCTTAGCGCAATTCTCTGGCACGGATAATCCAAGGGCCACGTATTCCAGTTTCGTCAAGGAGGGCGATATGGGTAAGCGTGGTCATTTGCTGTGTGACAGGGATGCACTCTTTTTCAATTTCGGTCCAATACCGGGGACGCACCCGCCTTGTCAGGCATCCGGGCAGGCGAACGAAGTCACCCATTTGATAAGCGAACACGACCGACCACAATCCAGTTGTTTCTGCCGTTCATCGAGCCGTCTGTTTGGGAGGACCGCATGAGCATTCAAGGCTATTGGGCCGATCACAAAGCGCCGGATTTTCGTGATCTGCCAGATGATCTGGTTGCCGTTCTGCCAATCGGAGCTACAGAACAACACGGCCCCCACCTGCCAGTATCCGTTGACAGTGACCTTGTGGCCGCTGTGGTCGAGCGCAGCTTGCCGCGGCTTCATGCCGAGCAGAACGTTTTGATCCTACCGGGTTTGACCGTCACTAAAAGCGGCGAACATGATCGGCATCCCGCAACCCTCAGCCTGTCGGCGGATACCCTGTTGGCGGTGTTGCGCGACATCGGAGCCTCGGTTGCGCGGGCAGGTGTGAAACGGCTTGTGCTGTTCAACGGCCATGGGGGCAACACAGCCCTTTTGGATATTGCAGCGCGCGATTTAAGGATCGCGCACGAGATGATCGTTGTTACATGCTCGTGGTTCGGTTTTTCCGATTGGGAAAGTGTCCTTGACCCCGATGCTGCCTCGGTCGACTTGCATGCCGGAGAGTCCGAGACCTCCTCCATGCTGGTGGCTAAACCGCATCTGGTGGATATGAGTCGAGCGCAGAACTTTGTTCCGAGCATCCGGGATTGGGAAAAACGGTTCCACCATATCGGTCTGACGGGGCAAACCGCGCGGCCGGGCTGGATCATCGATGACTTGCACTCAGACGGTGCCTGCGGGGATGCCTCCGCCGCGTCGGTCGAAAAAGGCGAACAATTGCTGGACACTGCCGCCGCCAATTTTGCGTCGTTCTTGGCTGAGTTCGCACAGTTCGATCACCGGAGTGGCGCGACATGAATGTGCTGAACGCAACGAATTCGGTTGTAGTCGAGAATGTGCTTGTTCCTGTCTCGCTGCTCTTGGACCCGCGTGGTTTTGGCGGCACACAGACTTCGGATTGTTTGGCGGGCGATCTGATTATCCGGGGCGGGCGGGCGGTTAGTTTGCGCCCCAGCACCGCGCCTCACCATCCATCAGGTTTGATCACCCCGCGCCTGACCGAATGCCATGTCCATCTGGATAAATGCCACACGATCTCAAGAATGGGCCAGGTTGGCGGAGACCTAAATGCCGCCATGGACGCCCAGCGCCGCGACCGCATGTTTTGGACGGAAGACGACCTGCGTCAGCGGGCCAAACGGGGACTGCAAGAGCTGATGTCCTCGGGCTGTGGCATCGTTCGAAGCCATTTCGACTGGGCCGCTGATCCAGAAAGCACGTCACCTCCCTTGTCGTGGTCCGTGCTGCAAGAGCTCGCGGTGGATTATCAGGATACGGTCCACCTACAAATCGCCGCGCTGTTGAACACAACCGATTTGACAGACCCCGCCAAAGCAGCTGCGATAGGGCGCGAGGTTGCCCGTGGCAAAGGGGTGCTCGGGTTGTTCGTTTTAAACCAGCCGGATCGACACGCCGCGATACAGGTTGCGGTTCAGCTGGCCGAAAAACATGGCCTCGCATTGGATTTTCATGTGGACGAAGGCCTGCATGACGGGCTGGATGGGCTTGAGATCATTGCCGACACCCTCATCGAGACCGGGTTTCAGGGCCCGGTTCTGTGCGGTCACGCCTGCAGCCTGATGAATTTGGCAGGCGCACCTTTACAAGCGCTGCTGGACAAAACGACGCGCGCGGGTTTGACAATCGCCAGCCTGCCGACTTCGAACCTGTATCTGCAAGGGCGCGCGCAGGGGACCCCCGACAGGCGCGGAATAACCCGGATTGCCGAGTTGCAGACCGCAGGTGTTCCTGTCGTTGTGGGCACCGACAACGTGCGTGACGCCTTTTGCCCCCTTGGCCGCCATGATCCGCGCAAAAGTCTGGAACTGGCAGCGCTTACGGCGCATCTGGACCCGCCATTTGGTGATTTGCTGCCCATGATCACCACAAATGCACAAACAGCGTTGGGACTTACTCCGACCACCGTGGATGGGGCCGCGGTCGAAGACCTGCTGATCTTTGATGCCGCATCGACCTCGGACTGGCTGACCGGGACATCCGCGCCCAAACCCTTGAAGCACGCTCTGACAGGAGAGATTGCATGACGTCGATTTCAGGAAAAAGCGATCTGGACTGGGCGGCGTTTGCCAAGCGCCTCGCGCCGGTCGAAGTGATCGACGAACCCGTTCTGGTCAAGAAACGGTCGCGCGATTTCTTCTGGTACAGCCCGATCCTGAACCAACAGCTCAAACGCAGTTTTGGCGATCTGGTCGCCCTGCCGAAAACTGTTGAAGAGATGGCGCATTGCCTGAAAACCGCGCATGACGCAGATGCCCCCGTCGTGTTGCGCGGTGGCGGGACGGGCAATTACGGTCAGGCCGTGCCGTTGCATGGTGGTCTGATCATCGAAACCACCCGAATGAACCGCATACTGGAAATCGGAGAAGGATTTGTCCGCGCCGAGGCAGGCGCGCTGATGGCCGATGTCAACGCGGCGCTGATGGCACAAGGGTGGGAAATGGCGATGTTCCCATCGACCCAAGATATCGCGACGATCGGCGGTTTTATTGCAGGTGGCTCTGCCGGTATTGGGTCCATTGCAAATGGTGTCCTCAGAGAGCCCGGAAACATCCTGCAGCTCAAAGCCCTGTCCGTTGAAGAAAACCCGCAGGAATATGTGTTTGAAGGTCAGGACGTTCTGCAGATCCACCACGCCTGGGGCTTGAACGGTGTTATTACCGAAGTGACACTGCGCACGGTTCCCCACCCTGATTGGATCGGGTGCATGGCGACGTTCGACAGCTACAAAGAATGTTACTCCGCCGGGTACGCGGTTGCGACCGACGATCAGATCGGATGCAAACTGGCCAGTACGGTAGACGCGCGGATCGTGGAGTATTTTCCCCGACTGAAAGGCCATGTCAGGGCGAACAAGCACCTTCTTGTTTCGTTGGTGCCTGAGACCGATATGGCCCGGTTTCGCGGCCTTATTGCCGATCAGGGCGGAAGTCTTGATCTGGAATTGACCGAGGATGACCGGAAAGCAGCATCGCTGCCCCATGTGTTCGAATTTGCCTATAACCACACCACTCTGCAGGTTCTGAAAGCGGACCGGTCAGCGACCTACCAACAAATCGGCGTACCGGACGCCTCTGACGCGGGCGCGGTTGCAAAGGTTGGTGCAGCCTTGGGTGACGATGTCTGGCAGCATCACGAGTTCTCGCTGCTGAACGGTGATGTCGTCGCCTTTGATCTGCCAATCATCTGGTATTCCACCGAAGATCGCCTGCGCGAGATTGGCCGAATTTACGAAGAACACGGGCACGGCGTTTATGACGCACATAGTTTCCATGTGGAAAGCGGGGGTTTGAAAACCGCGGACTATTTGCACCTCGCCTGGAAAAAACGACTGGACCCAAAGGGTTTGCTGAACCCCGGCAAATCCCGCGCCTGGGATCTGGTCAAGGATCTGCCACCCGAAGAAATCGAAGCCAAAGCAACCGTGTAAGAGGTCGCCATGTCCGCATTTGAAACACGCCCCCTGAACCCGCATTTCGGAGTTGAAGTGACCGGGATCAATCTGACTGACGCCACCGACAGCCGGTTGTTCGGGCAAATACGCGCGCTATTCGAAGAACATTCAGCCCTCTTGTTCCGTGATCAGCACATCTCGGACGCCCAGCACAAGCAACTGGCCGAGCTGTTCGGCCCTATCGAGGACCGCAAAGCTGACGAGCGTAAAAAGGGCGAAAAATTCGAGGTTCCAACAGTTTCCAACGTGCGGGACGACGGTTCGATCACCGAAGAAATGGATCTGCACACGCTGAACCTGAAATCGAATTTCCTATGGCATTCCGACAGCACCTTTTTGCCAACACCTGCCCTTACGAATATTCTGATCGGCCGGGTCGTCACGGCCGAGGGCGGTGCCACGGAACTGGCCAGCACCCGCGCGGCCTGGGCGAACATGCCCGAAGATTTGAAGGCAAAGGTGCGCGGACGCGGCATCTGGCATCGCTACAGCCATTCGCGTCGCAAGATCTCGCCCGAACTGGCCGAATTGCCAATGTTCAACAAATGGCCAGACCAGCATTGGAACGCGCTGTGGCGCAATCCGGTAAACGGGCGTGAGGCGCTTTATATCGCGTCACACGCGTTCAAACTGGATGGCTACGGCGAAGCCGAAGGCCAGGCGATCATCGAAGAGCTCATCGATTTCTGCACGCAACCGCAGTTTGTCTATTCACACAACTGGCAGGTCGGCGATGTTCTGCTCTGGGACCAGCGCGCGGTGCTCCACCGTGGCACACCCTGGCCCTACGAACAGCCGCGTGTGCTGTCGAGCATCTGCTCGACCGTCACGGCAGCCGACGCAATCGAAACCATGCGCATATCACAATAGAACCCGGCAACGCGGCCGGGCACCACATGGCGAAACACGCCGCACCCACTGAGGGGTCCACCTCACGACCAACAGAGAGGAAAACACATGACTTTCAGAACCCGTACAGGGAAACCACTGCCGCAAGTGATTACCGATCAGGCCAGGAAGGTCGGCAAGGATGCGGTGAACCGCCGTGAATTTCTGGCCATCGCCAGCTCATTCGGGGCAACCACCGCCACGGCTTATGCGATGCTCGGCCTGCCCACACCGGTCCAGGCTGCAGCTGAGCCAAAACAGGGCGGTACGGTGCGCATCCAAATGGACGTACGTGGCCTCAAGGACCCGCGCACGTTCGATTGGAATGAAATCGCGAATTTTGCCAAAGGCTGGCTGGAAAACCTTGTTACATACGAAAACGACGGCACCTTCAAACCGGCCCTGCTGGAGAGCTGGGAGATTTCGGATGACGCGCAGACTTATACTCTGAACGTTCGAAATGGCGTGACCTGGAATAACGGCGACGAGTTTACCGCCGACGATGTGGCACGCAACATCACCGGTTGGTGCGACAAGTCGGTGGAAGGTAACTCCATGGCCGGGCGTTTCTCGGTTCTGGTCGATCCGGAAACAGAGCGCGCGCTGGAAGGTGCCATCGAAGTTATTGACACTCACACAGTCCAACTGAACCTGCCGCGCCCGGACATTTCCCTGATCGCAGGTATGGCAGACTATCCGGCAGCCATCGTGCATTCGTCACATGACCCGGAAAACATGCTGGGTAACCCGATTGGTACCGGTGCCTACCTGCCCGAAAGCCTTGAAGTTGGCGTTAAAGGCGTATTGGTCCGCAATGATGACCACACCTGGTGGAATGCCGGGAACGGCGCCTGGCTCGACCGTATCGAATACATTGACTTCGGGACAGACCCGTCGGCACACCTTGCGGCTGCGGATGCCGGTGAGGTCGACATGATTTACATTTCGGAAGGAGAGTTCATCGACATCCTGAGCTCACTGGATGGCTGGGTGGAAAATGAGGTCGTTACCATGGCGACGATTGTTATCCGTCCCAACCAACTGGCCGAAGTTGACGGCGTCCGGCCTTATGCCGACAAGCGTGTCCGTCAGGCCATATCAATGGCCGTGGACAACGCCGTGCTACTCGAACTTGGGTATGGCGGTCGCGGTGCAGTTGCCGCCAACCACCATGTCGGACCCGCGCATCCGGAGTACGCCGATATCGGCATGCCAACCTATGACCCTGCCCGCGCCCTTGAACTGATCCAGGAAGCCGGGATGGAAGACTATGAGCATGAGCTTCTGTCCATCGACGATGCGTGGCGCAAAGACACCACCGACGCCGTTGCCGCTCAGCTTCGGGATGCCGGTATCAAGGTCAAGCGCACGGTTCTGCCGGGGTCGACCTTCTGGAATGACTGGGCGAAGTACCCGTTTAGCTCAACCAACTGGAACCACCGTCCCTTGGGTGTCCAGATCTGGGCGCTGGCCTATCGGTCGGGGGAACCGTGGAACGAGTTCGGTTGGGCCAGTCCCGAATTTGACACGATCCTTGAACAAGCGCTTGCAACCCCCGATGTCGAGAAACGCCGCGAGTTGATGGCCCAAGGCGAACAGATTGTCCGCGACGAAGGGGTGACGATCCAACCGTATTGGCGGTCGCTGTACAATCACACCCGCGAGGGGCTTGGCGGAGCTGCCCAGCACATCTCGTTGGAAATACGTCCAGCGCAGATGTATTGGAGTTAACAACGCTGCGGGGTGGCCTGTGTCACCCCGCGATATTAGCGGAGTAAGTCATATTGTTTGAACTGGTGGTATTGGTTACGCAAACCGCAGCCGTCTTTTTTCTTGCCGCATGGCTAAGCACAGGTTTCATCGAAAACGTTATGCATCCCGATCTCAACGAGACCTTCACCACCCAGGTCCTGACAATGGAGCGGATGCGTGAAGAGTATCCCGAGGCGTATGAGGTCGTCGCCCACCGCAGCATCGAAAACCCCGCGATGCAAAAGTTCCTGTTCAAACTGATTGTTTGCTGGGAAGGCATCGCGACCCTTACCCTCTGGGCCGGGGTCGTGTCGCTTATCCTTGCCCTCATGGGTGTGATCGACCCCTCAAGCGCCCGCGCTATCGGGGTGCTGGGTGTTTTGCTGTTCACCGCCACGTGGGCTGGTTTTTTGATAGTAGGAAACTGGTTCTGCTATTGGTTTTGCCACGAAGGTGCACAGAATACGCACTACCAGATGACACTGTGGGGGCTGGCAACGATAGTGCTACTGATTGTGGCCTGAATCTCAACATCTGGTTGGATCATGAAAGGTCCGCTTCGGGCTCACCACGGCCCTCAGATGCTGCGCGGCATCTGAAAGATGGCTGCTGACCGTCATGCGGTGGACGGCCCTTAGCCGACACTAGAGACGTTGTCAGGATGCGGCGGTCGCAGCCCGCTAAAGCAACCATTCGTTGTAGCCGCGAGTTCAGGGCTCTTGTTGACGTCGGGATCAGCGGGCGAAGCGGACCTTGATGGTCACAGACTGAACATCGGCCTCTGGCATTGTAACGTGTGCTCTTCCTATAGGGCAAAAAAACTGGCGGTCCGTTTCGAGCAAACTTACAATGTCGGGCAACTTTCTTGTTTTATCTTCTACTTTCCGACAAGAATCGCATGTTCCCGCTCTATAACTTTCTCCCAATCGCCTTGCGCTTTCAGACCGGTCGAAGAGTCTCCCATTAGCGAAGTGACCATCAGTCTTCCGCGCGCTTTAGCTTCTTCCTTCGAAAATCCGGCCTGTTCAAACATCCAGGCGGCGAATTGGAACCGTTTGCCGATGGTTCTTTGATACGATTCTTTCACCTTCTCATCGGTATTCGCCCACACTGAGACAGCGTGATCCGGCAAGGCGGCATCCTCTTCAATAACCTTTTTCATAAGAAGAAGAATGCGGTCTTCCGGGGAACCGCCAAATGTCTTTGCCTGTGCGATCACTTTGTCAGTCAGTTCCTGCTCCCAATATCTGAGAACCTCATCCAGAAGCTCACGGACATTCTTGAAATGCCAGTAAAAGCTTCCGCTTGTCAGGTTCAGTCGCTTTGCCATTGGCACGACTTTTATCGCGGAAACGCCGCCCTCATTGAGGACTTTGTAGGCCAGAAAAATCCAGTCTTCCTTGGTTGCGGCATTTCTAGGTGAGTTTCGGGTGATAGTTTCTGACATTCAGATTATAGCATTCAATGTTTGACATAGAGTAGTCTATGGTCGTACCGTAGAGAAGTCTATGGACAACTGGGAGTTCACGACATCGTGCTCTCCGAAACGCCATGCAGAAAAGGGGGGATCAATGAAAAGCATTATGAATTCCACGACTGGCGCAGTATTAGCTTTGGGTTTGTCGTTGGCTGCCACCGCTTCAGCGCAAAACGCGCTGCCGACTGGTCGAACTGCCTCTGCAATTGAAAATGGTGTTTATCCCGCGTCCTACTTTCCCAACACTGAAATCCTTGGCGCAGATGAGATGCGTATCACTGCATTGGGTACGGGGATGCCAAACCAAACCAAGGCCGCCGTTTCGATTTCATTTTATGTTGAACTAGGAAATGGAGAAGTTTTCCTGTTTGACGTGGGCACGGGTGCAACGGGCAACCTGTTTTCGCTGCGACCGGATTTTGCAAAGATCGACAAGGTCTTCTTCAGCCATTTGCATGTCGACCACGTTGGAGATTTCATGGGTCTTCATGTTGGGGGATGGCTTTCGGGTAGATATACTCCGCTTCGCGTCTTCGGACCATCTGGGTCAGAAGACGAGCTTGGGACCAAAGCCTATGTAGAAGGCATATCTAAAGCCTATGCTTGGGATCTGGCCACACGTACGGGGGCGCTGCCGGATGATGGTGCCAAGCTCGAAGTAACAGAGTTCGATTACATGCAGGAAAACGAGATCGTTTATCAGGAGAACGACGTAACGATCCGTTCCTGGCCTGCGATCCACAGCTTAGATGGCTCGGTGAGTTATTCTCTGGAATGGAATGGGCTGAAATACGTCTTCGGCGGAGATACTTACCCGAACAAATGGTATGTCGAATATGCCAAAGGGGCGGACATCGCGTCTCACGAGGCCTTCCTGCCACCGGATGCGCTAGCCCCTTATTTTGGCTGGGACATGAAACAGGCGACCTATGTCGCTTCGCGCGTTCATACTGAACCTGCGGCCTTTGGCAAAGTGATGTCTGCGGTCGAACCGCGTATGGCGCTGGGGTATCACTCTGTTCTTTCACCCGAAAATTATCAGGCAATCCTTGAAGGCGTACGTTCGACTTACGATGGACCACTCACGCTGGCGCGGGATCTTCAGGTGATCAACGTGACCAAGGACCAGATCGTTGTTCGGGAAGCGAGCGTCGATGACTATGCGTTGCCACCAGCTGTGAGCGACGAATACATCAACGCCCCGCGTTCGGATGAAAAAGAGCCTTCTGATAAAGTCCAAGCAGGTAAGTGGGACGGTTACACACCACCTCCAATGCCGGATAACTAACGTTCAGGGGTGAACAAAATTCAAATTTGGCAGTATCTGTGCCGACTATTCCTGATGCTGAGCCTGATGGCCTCAGGTGCACAGGCCGTTTCGGCGGATGTCGTTCTGACAAACGGACCAGAAGTCGCCCCCAACATCGCTGTCCTTCATGTCAAAGACGATGGGGTCTACGTCGACCTTGAAGTCTATGTCGAAGATATTCCGTTGTTTGCGGATATGCTGCCAATCGGTTCGTCATCCGATTTCGTCAGGGGTGAGCCAGATGCTGAACAAGGTTCCAATCAAGGTTCTGCCCAAGCCGAAAGTCGGGCGCTGTCGATTGTTGGAAGGGACGGACAGGCCCTACACGCTGAAATCAGAAAGTTAGAATACCGAACGCGCATAGACCGGGCCTCACCGCTTGCGGGACAGCGCGATCCATTCTCAGGTCAAATTGTGCCCAGCCCGCCAGCAGATCCGCGTGTTTTGTTCGTCAAAGCGTTCTTTTCGTTTCAAAACTCAGTTCCCAAGGAGCTGACGATTGTGCCTCCATCGCGGGATGGTGAACCCCTTGCGACTATCGGAATGCAGGTTTTTGATCGAGAGGTTCCGGTCACGGATTTCAGTTTCTTGGCAAAGCCGGCAGAGTTAAAGATTCACTGGCCTGATCCGTGGGACAGCCGCTTTTCTGCTGAAAGCCTGAATCGAAAAGCGCAGGACGGGACATCCACCTTTCTTTACATCGAACCTCGTGAAGTTCGGCATGAGACGCTGATCCGCTTGCGTGAACTGGCGCCTTGGATTGGTGAAACTTTCGAAGTGGGGCAAACGCTTTCGCCACAGCATAGCGCCTTGATCGTAAACCAGGCGGCGTCTTTCCTGGTTTCTCGCAACCCGGTGTCAATTGATGGCAAATCAGTGCAACCGTCGAACGCTACAGCAAAACTCCTGGAGCTGACATCGCAGGGTTTTCAGGTTGTCGAGCCCGGAAAACAAGTGTCCGTGAACAATGCGTTTATCGGGGCTATCCTATCTTTCTCAATAGCAGACCTTCCCGATCAGGTGACTGTCACATGGGATATGTTTGACGAGGAAATTTCCCGCGTTGCGACCATTTCAAGCGATATCGCCGGACCGTTCTTTGGAGCTGTGACACCGGCGGACCCTCAGTTTCATTGGCAGAACCACTTGCTTCAATACGAAAGAGCATCTGTTACTCAGATCCCAGTTGAGCAGCAGACACGGCAGAACCCGGCAATGGCTTTGATCTCCGGGATGATCAGTGCCGCCTCACTTGGTTTCTTCCTGCTATGCAAGGACAAAGTTGCAAAGCGCGTCAGTTGCGTATCCATGATTGCCGCAACATCGGCAACCGTCGCATTTTCGGGATATTTGCCGGATTTACGCTGGAAGAAGCCTGACCCCCCTGAACCTCAGGTAGCGGAAGAAATACTGCGCTCGCTGGTTGAAAACCTGAGCACGGTGACCCTGGAAACTTCGCCAGCCGCAAGAAAGTCAGAGCTGGCACATATTGTAACGGCGGCGTCTCTGAGCGACATCGCAACAGAGGTGGAACGTGGTCTCGTAATCCGAACGCCGGGAGGCAGTCTTGCTACAGTTACCGATATTAGTGCCCTGAGAATAGAGCGCGTTGACCCGACCCTCAAGCCGGGAGGGTTTAGTGCGCTGACCAAATGGACAGTGAAAGCACTAGGCGGTCATTGGGGGCACGGCCATTTGCGCGCCGTTACGTTTCGGGTGTTGGCCGAGGTCGTACCTGAGTCAGGGCAATGGAAGCTGGATGGATTAACCGTAATCGAGGCTCGCGATCCAAATGCATAAGTATTTAAGATCAAAGGTTTTTGCTTTCGGCGCTCTGTTTGTCGGTTTGCTTTTGTCATTGACGCTGTCAGCCTCGGCGCATTTTTTGCTTAACCTCAACGTTCGAATTTCGCATGTTGAGCATTCCGAAGACGGTCTACGTATCTACATGCGTACGCCCATGCCTTATCTGGTTGCAGATAAGGTCGGTGATCAGGATGGTGATGCCTTGCCGAAAGCTGCACCATTCACGACTAATGCCTTGAGCGACGGTCAGTTGGTCCACTTTGTCGACTTGCAGGCCGTCATGAGCGATCCCAAGGGGCTGGGGCAATACGCCGAAGGTGGGTTGCATCTGTTGGTCGACAATCAGCGCTTAAGAGGAACAGTTAAGTCCGTTCGCTTGCATCGCGTTGGAAATGAGCCTGGATTTGCAACTTTGGCCGAAGCTCAACAGGCCGTGGACACCGAAACAGCCTTAACGCCACCGCTTTTTGTTGGTGACACAATTGTCGATCTCGTCCTGCATTATGACACTGACGGCCCGGTCCAATCGTACAGCATTTCCAACGTGCTGGAGCCCGGCTTGCCCGATCAGGACCAGACGGCCAACCTCATTCTCGACTACGCGTCGGACACACCGCAGATATTCCGATCTCGGGGCCTGATGACTGAACCATTGGTGGTTCAGCAAGAGGGGTATGGAGGATTCCTGAGTTTTGTCTGGGAAGGTATACGACATATCCTCGAAGGATTGGATCATGTTCTGTTTGTTGTGTGTTTGGTCCTTGGAGCGCAAACCCTCAGGGCGCTATTGCTGCGTGCAACCGGTTTTACCGTTGGGCATAGCGTAACTTTGTCGCTGGGGTTTTTCGGGTTTGTGCCAGCGGGTGCGTGGTTTGTCCCTGCCATTGAAACCGGGATCGCGCTTTCTATAATTTTTGCAGCCGCAGCAGCGTTTATGAGTTCCAAGGACAACGCGCGCTCTGAAGTCACGATGGTGCTTCTGACGACACTGATTGGCCTCTTGCACGGGCTTGGGTTTAGCTTTGTGTTGCACAAGATCTTGCAGGTTACATCCCCAAACATCTGGCAGAGCCTGCTTGCTTTCAATCTTGGCGTCGAGCTTGGCCAGGTCGCCATTATTCTTGCGCTCTGGCCTGCCTTGACAATGTGTCGGCGCGTGAACTCCAGTTTGTGGATGTCCCTACGAGTGGGCTTAGCCGGTGGATGTGCGACTATCGCCTGCTATTGGACCTTTCAGCGAGTTGCCGAGGTTTATTCCACGCTGGCTTAAGGTCATTGCGATGGCGCGTGCCGTGATGGTCGCCTAGGAGAAAAAGCGAACATTCGGCTGTTCCGCAGCATAAGACAGATTGGGCTCGATGCAGTAATTCGCTGCGGTTTGCGTCAACTGGCGGCCTTGAGCCCAACCTGTGAATTCGAGTTTTGTGCTGCGTGCGCACGCAGCGTGGAAAACGCTGCAACTGCGTCAATCTCGATGCTGCCATGCCGCGGGAACACCGGCGATTCGTGCAAGCCGCAGCGCACACCACGCACTCAACGATACAGTTGCGGACAAAGCGGACTCTTAAAGTCTCTTATCCTTTGATGTTCAGTCTATAAGTGTCTGTTTGGTCCAATCTCCCAAAAAGTCTTTTTCGGAGACCAAGCGGATCGATACAAGTACAGAAGGCCAAAATTGCACCCACATTGCAATGCTCGGACCATCGTCCAAGCTTGGCTTCACTCAACGGGAGATCCAGGATCGGGCTTTGGACGCATTGTACTCTTCTTCGCGGGCGTGCATGACCCGAGGCAATTTGAGAACGCGGACAAATTCCTAAAATCCGGTGGAGAGTTTACAGGAGGTTGGGTAGGAACAACACGAGCCCCTCGGAATAGGTTAGCAACAATAGCACCGCTAATAGCGCGAGCAGCAGTGGTATCACTTCCTTAACAAAATCCAGGATTTTGACCTTTAGGATCGAGCATACCGTGAACATCATTGATCCAAAAGGCGGTGTCACCCCGCCTATCATGATGTTCACAATCACGATGACCCCAAAATGAACGGGATTGACGCCCAAATTGAGTACGGCTGGTAACAGTAGCGGGGTCAGAATGATCATCGCGGCACCGCCCTCGATAAACATTCCTACGACGAGCAGCAATGCGTTGATAAGCAACAAGAGCACTAGCTTGCTGTCAGTCAATTCGATGAGTGCAGACGCAATATTGTGGGGGATCCGCTCTAACGTCATGTAGTAGCCGAACAACAGAGCGCCTATGATAATGAACATCACGGTGCTGGTGCCTTGAACGGTCTCTCTGAGAATGGGCGCGAAGTCCTTTATCTTAAGTTCTTTATAGACAAAGAACCCGATCAAGGTGCAGAGGAACACGGCGACTGCGCCAGCTTCGGTCGGAGTGAACAAACCAAATCGCATTCCCAATATGACGCCGAATGGAATGAGAAGCGCCGGTATAGCCTTTGCAAAGTACCGAAGTCGCTCGCTGGCCGGGGCCGGTTCGGACCGCGAAGGCTTGTAGCCGCGGCGGTTGGCAATCACGGCAATGGTTCCCATCATCGCCAATGCCATCAATAGCGCCGGAACATAACCGGCAATGAACATGCTGTGCACGGATACGTTTGCCAGCAATGCAAAAATTATGAGATTGATACCCGGAGGAATCACGGGGCTGATGCACGACGAAGCAGCGGTGACGGCCGCGGTAAACGGTAGATCATAGCCACGTTTTGTCATTTCGGGCGCTAGGATTTTCGATTGCATGGCTGCATCGGCGTTCGCGGATCCGGAAATACCGCCCATCATTGTGCTCAAAATGACATTGACCTGCGCAAGCCCGCCTGTCTTGTGCCCGATGAGCGAATCCGCAAAACCAAGCAGGCTGCGGCTAATTCCGGAAAAATTCATCACAGAACCGACCATGATGAAAAATGGAATCGCCAATAGAGGGAAGGATTCTGCGGACGTAATAAAGCGCTGCATGACCAGCGCAATCGGCAGAGAGTTATTGATGAACAGGAAGTAAACCATTGCCGCTGCAATCAACGAAAACGCAATCGGGATGTTCATCAGGAAGAAAACGAACAATAAGATCATCGGAATGTAGTCTTCCATGCTCCAATAACCCCGTTAAGCTTCTTTGAATGTTCTCAGTTCGTCCAAGATCAAGCGGATGGTGTGAAATGCCATCAGCCCAAAGGACAAAACCAAAACAATGTTCACCCAAAAATAGGGCATCCCCATCACGGGCGTGGTCTTGTTGGAGAGCATAGTATATTGGAAGCTCAGGTAGCATAGGAGGCAATTAAGCCCGAGTAAAAACAAATAAATCAGTATGTTGAACGGAACGAGAGCGTTTTTTGGTAAGATTGCAAGGATCGCATCGACGCCCATATGTAATTTGTTTTTGTAGCATGAGCTTATGCCGAGATAGACCGCCCAGATGAAACAGATAACTGAAAGTTCCTGTCCCCAAGGCAGCGTAAATCCAAATCCGTAGCGCAATATCACGTTAATGATCACCAAAACCACGGTGATGCTAATGGCGATCGAAGCGAGGACCTCTTCGAGGTTCTTTACGACGGTAATCAAAATTTATCTGCCTGTCTTTCGTGTCACGCAGCCCGGCGCTCATGTCGTCCGGGCTGCGTCAATTGAGCTTTAGTTGCCGCGTATCTTGTCGAGTTCGGCACCAATGACAGCGCGAATGTCCTCGCTCCACGCAGGGAATTCAGTATAGACGCTGGCCGTCAGTTCACTGAATGCGCCAGTATCGGCTTCGACAAAGGTCACGCCCTGCTCTTCGAGCAATGCGCGATACTCTTCATCAAGTTTTATCAGATTTGCTGTGTTTGATTCCGCACCGGCAGCAAATTCCTCTTCCACAATCGCTTGTTGTTCAGGCGTGAGCTTGTCCCATACGGCAGGCGAGATGTAGATTCCAACAGTCCCTAGAAAATGCTTTGTCATGCTCATGACGTTAGCGACTTCGTAGATCTTGGTTGAATACATTGTGAGGATCGACCCTTCGAGCCCTTCCACAACCCCTTGCTGCACACCGGAATAGGTTTCGGTGAACGGTATGGCCTGCGGAGATGCGCCCATTGCATCAAGTGTGCTGATAAATATCTGGCTGCCTGGCACCCGGATCTTCATACCCTCCAAATCCGCAGGCGTTTCGATGGGTTTATTGGTGATCATGTGCCGAAAGCCGAACATGTAGTCGGCGTTGATGATCTTGATGCCCTTCTCTTCGGCCTGTGCCGTCAAGTCGGCGACAAGCTCGGTATCCATCATTGCCAAGTATTCGTCGTAGCTGTCGTACAGCATCGGCCCGGCTAGAGCGCCAAAATCCGGCACGTAGTCACCCACATATGTCAGATCCTCAACAGCGATCCAGTCGGCACCATTGACGACCTGTTCGAGATTGTCCTTGTATGTTGGCAACTGGCCGCCGGGGAAAACCTGGATGTCTACATCACCGTCTGTGCGCTCTCGGATTTTGTCGGTTACCTTTATCAGTTCTTGGGTCAGCAACTCAGATTCCTGAAAAATCAAACTCATGTTAATTTGAATTTCGTTTGCTGCGACGGTCTGCGCGGTCAGCAACGCTCCAATTGTCGCTGCGGTAAGTTGTTTGATCATCTCAGTTTCCTCTCTGTTTTTGACTTACACGAGGGCAAGCAATCCTTCTTTTTGGTAACCTAATTTGACGTTTGCCGCGCTGGTACTGGTGTGCGATGTTGTTTTGATACGTTCGTTTTAGCGCCGAGCGATTAAGGCAGCCCACTTAAGGCTGCCTAACGGCCCTAATTGCCGCGCAATGTTTGCGCAAATCTCCTCCCAAGAGGATTTTCATTCAATTTTGTACGGTTTTGCAAGAAATTAAATTTCGCCCAACAAGCTATGCTTGGGCCGGTTGAAATCGCAAAGTTGGCTCAGCGATTCTGCTGCTAACCTGGAGATAAGAATAGCTGATTTAACCAGGTATTTCTGCTTAATACCGCCTCAGTTCAGTGCCGAAGTTCGATCTGTGAAGCAACAGATAGACGTATTTCGTGATCCTCGAGTAGCCACTAGTCATGAAGCAATTCGGCTCGGCACGATCCTTCTGATTAATTTCAATCTATCGTGTTGATCATGTTTTGTAGCCGGTGAAAAAAGTTCGACACTAAGGAACGCATGACCGCTTTGGGCTCAATCCAGACCCTAGCCGCAAGAAGTACAGACACCCGCTTCGAAATGGCGAGCGGTAGGACCGTTCGCCAAGATCGCTCAGATATCAATGCGCTCGGCGATGCTCAGGGCATCTTCGAGTTCGACGCCAAGATAACGCACTGTACTGTCGACCTTCGTGTGACCAAGCAGCAGTTGTACCGCGCGGAGGTTGCCAGTCTTGCGGTAAATCTCCGTCGCCTTTGTACGGCGAAGTGAATGTGTGCCGTAACCACTTGGTTCAAGGCCGATTGCAGTCACCCAATCGCGGACAAGCCGACCATACTGTCGGGTGGAAATGTGCGGCAGGTCATGGAACCGGCTAGGGAACATAAAGCGGCAAGCAAACATCTCGGGTGATTTAACCCACGCCAAGACGGTATCGCGTGTGTTTTCGGTCAATTCAAACTGCACCGGTCGCTTGGTCTTGCTCTGGATCACCGAAACGCGTTCTCGCACGCGATCATATTTTACTAGGTCAGACACCGCCAATCTGACAAGATCACAGCCGCGCGACTTGCTATCGATGGCGACGTTGAACAAAGCTAGATCGCGCAGATAGCCCGCGAGTTCGAGCCTTGCCCGGATTGCCCAGACCTGTTTTGGTAGTAAAGGCCGTTTTTGACCGATGATCCGCCCCTTGTTCCAGGCTCTGCTTTTCGGGGTTGTTGCAGGAAGTTGGACTCGTGGCATAGTTTGCCCTCCAAACCCAGTCACCAGCACCATGCGGGCAATGAGATTGTATCGTCCTTGGCAAGGGCAGCTGTTAGGGGCCGATCGAATGAATCGGCGCTGCGTAAGCACTCGGCAGCTCTGAGCCCAAGGCGGACCCCGGTAGCTTCGCGACAATGAGCGGGGACCTAGTGGAAGGTCAGGCCACCGTCGATCACCAGCGTCTGGCCAGTGACCGTCTCCGCCCGGCAGAAGGTCAAAGCCTGTTCGGCTACGTCGTCGATGGAAGTGGTCTTCTTTAGCTTCGCCGCCTCGCGCCACATCGAAACAAAGCTTTCCGGCGCCCCGCTGCTCATCACCGTGTTTTCCATCAGCCCCGGCGCCACGCAGTTCACGCGCACCTCTGGTGCCAGTGAGGCCGCGAGGAACCGGGTTAGGCCCGAGACTGCCGCCTTCGTGGGCTGAAAAGCCCGGTCGGCACCCCAGGTCCCGTGCCCGATGGTGGAGCCGAAATTGACAATGGCGCCCCGCGCGGCGCGCAGATGCGGCGCGGCGACCCGGGAGGTAAGAAAAGGGCCGCGAAAGTTGATGTCGCTGATACGGTCCCAGGTTTCGGGGTCGTAGTCGGCGAGATCGCCCGCCGAGGGCCCCCCTGCCGCGCCCGCGGCGTTCATCAGGATAGCGAGGCCGCCCAATGCCTCCGCCGCCTGCGCCACGCCCGCTTCGACCGATGCTGGATCGCGCAAGTCGAGTCGAACGGCGACCGCGCGGCGGCCGTGCTTCTCGACCGCTTCGCAGGCCTCGGCCGCGCGACCCTCGCCGCCGCTCCAGCCCACGGCGATGTCGGCGCCCGCCTCCGCGAACCGCTCTACCAACCGGCGACCAAGGCCTCCGCTACCGCCGACGACGAGGGCCGGCTTTCCCGCGATGTCCATCTCGCGCTCTCCATTTCTCGAACCAGAGTTCTCCAACCGAGAAAGATATTGCCAAGCGCCGACCGCTAGCGCAACGGATCAAGCCGGAACATGCCCTTCAATGGTCGGCAGCTTCGTCCGCAACTGTATCGTTGAGTGCGTGGTGTGCGCTGCGGCTTGCACGAATGGCCGGTGTTCCCGCGGCATGGCAGCATCGAGATTGACGCAGTTGCAGCGTTTTCCACGCTGTGTGCGCACGCAGCACAAAACTCGAATTCACAGGTTGGGCTCACTGAAGCCATCGGATCAACCGCAGCAACTTTACGATTTGATAAGATCACGACAGAGCGGACCAGCCCAAACTTGCCTTTGGCCAGTGGGCTTCGATACTGCGGTGCGGCCCATCAGAGGAGACATTCGCTGTGACCGCAAATTCCGAGGCGTGGTAAACTGACAAATCGCGAAAAAGCAGCCACCGGAACAACGCCTTTGTAGTTCTGCTTTTTCAAACCAAGAGAATAGTCAGATTAGTGACCGCAATCTGTTTCCAGGGCAAACAAAGACTTAACCTAGATCATTCATATCCAGTGCTCGGTACTTGCCTTCTGGCAATCCTGCTTTCCGGAAGGCATCAACGTAGGGTGCTATCAACGCGTCGGGACGCTGGTAACGGCGATACACCCATACGATGTCTGCGATTTTCACACCGGGACGCGCGGCTTCAAGCCGGTTGCGGGCGCGTTCAAGTTCGTCAGCGCGCTCAAGTTTGGCGAGAGCGGTAACTTCGGGAATCATCGACCACCAATAATCCAGAAGCACGCCCTTTCGTGCCTCGGCAAGCGCAAGTTCGTACTCACCCTTGTGAAAGTGGTATTCCGAGAGCGCTTGATGCCAGTCCTTGATGGTCGATCCTGGGTCGAGGTCGATAGCCCGCCTCAGGAGCGCCGCGCCCAGATCAAAACGCCCGGTCCAAATCAGCCAATAGCCGAATTCTGCTTCCACACTGCGGTCACCACCAACCGCGAGAGCGTCTTCAGCCTCGGCAAAAAAACCGTCGCGATCACCGTTCATGAGCAGAAGAATACCCAAGATAAGTCGGACACGTGCTGAGTTTGGGTTCAGATCCTTGGCTTGGTTGGCGGCAACTAATGCACGGTTGAGTTTTTCCTCATAGGTGCCGGAGTAGCGATTACCGAAAAAGCTCAGGTCTACGCGCAGTGCCTCGGCCAGTTGCGCCCAGGCGCGCCAGTAGTCCGGCTCTTCTTTGACGACCCTTTCGATGCAACCGTGGACTCGCTTCTGCACATCTGGCCTGTCGTACAGATCGTCGTAGAACATAGTGCATTCGTACGACGACAGCCTTTCTGGCGGTTTCGCCCTTGCCCGTCGTTCGTCTGTTCGCCTTATGGCGCCGCGCGTGTCGCCAATCGCAGCTGCAACGCGCTCGGTGATCCGAGATTGCACATCGAAGAGATTCGCGGTCGTAAGTTTCTCATCGAATGCATCGGACCAAACCTGCGCTCTGCTGTCGGTGTCAATCAGGCGCGCCGTTACGCGCAGACGGTCACCCGCTTGCCGTACCGTACCTTCAAGCACGAAATCGGCGCCCAAGGACTCACCGATACTGCGTACATCCTGGTGCTGCCCACGGTAGGCGAAAGTGGTGTGTCGCGACAACACGTTGAGGTCGCGGTATCGCCCGAGCTCAATAATCACATCCTCGCTGATGCCGTCGGACAAGTACTCCTTCGAAGGGTCACCACTCAGATTTTCGAAAGACAAAACCGCAATCGTTGGTCCTGTAGGCCGAGTCAGAGCCGTCGTTTCTTCAAGAGGAACAGCATCATTGGCATACCAGCGATGGATGCTTTGCCAAACCACAATTGTCGCAACGATCAGAAGCGCTGCACCTATTGCCGCCTGGACGCCGCGGCTCCTATTCCAGCTCCGGTGGCTGATCGCGCGGCTCTGCGGGTTCACATGATAAATTCGCACCGGCTCAGAAATGTTCTTCAAGCGGGTTTCACCCAAGTATTCGAAACCAACGTTCACTTTGCCAGCTGCCTGCGTTGCCACAACTTCAGACACGCAAACGCTGCCCGGCTCTGCCAGTTCTTCAAGCCGTGCTGCGACATTGACACCGTCACCGTAAAGATCATCGCCGTCGATCATCACGTCGCCAAGGTTTATACCTATCCTCAGTTCAAGACGCTCTTCAGGAGGCAGGTCATCGTTTCGGTTCGCAAGCCTCGCTTGAACATCAGTCGCGCAGTTCACTGCATCAACGACCGAAGCAAACTCGACGAGCGTTCCGTCACCCATTAGTTTGACAATGCGACCGTGATGTTTCTCGACCTGCGGATCGAACAGCTCCGAACGAAGTGCTTTTAGAGCGTTCAAAACGCCGATCTCATCTGCGCCCATCAAGCTTGAGTAGCCAACCACATCGGCGGCCATGATCGCGGCAAGTCGACGTTCCATTGGTGGAGTGTACGCCAGAAAGCTTCGCCACTCCAAGAAGCGCCGAAATTCAATCTGGTATGTTTGCTTGTTCGGTGGGCGCTCTGGTTACAATCAAAAAAGCCGCTGACCGTTGAAACACTGAACCTGAACGAATGCTACCTGCCCAATCCGGGCATACATCAAGTGGTTTAGCAGTTTCCACTGAACGCAGATACGTGAGGATCTGGACCGGCACGATCAACAGGATCGACAGTATGCCTCCATAAGAACCAAAACGAATTTAGTCTCTGTTGAGCGCAGGTGAGACTGCCCATATTTTTGCGAATCGCCAAAAATGGTAGGCTGCCGGACATCTACAAATAGGATTGATGATGAGAAACGCCCGACTCATCGAAGCAGGTGTTTTAACCTTTCAGATCGCGTTTTTGGCAGCGGCGATCTACGTGGCGCTCAAGTTTTCGATACTCGCAGGAGCCCTTTTGTTTCTCGGCCTTGCTATTGGTTTTACGGTATTAATTTACAATCATGACGCTTGGTTGATCAAAAAGCTGACATCGAACGATCAGCCCCTTGCGTTCAGTCTTTGTCAGATCGGTTTCGTGGGACGCGTACGGAGGTTCACTCGATTGCTCCCCGCATCTCCCAGGTGCCGCCTATGCCTTGTGCCGTTTCGAGGTTTTGGCAGAGTTTTGGGCATTAAACCCTCATCAGAAAACCCGAACTTTTGTAGAAGCTGTTTTGAAGGCTTGCCGACAAAAACACTTGATGCCGAGGTAGGTTTGTTATTTGCCGACATGAGAGGCTTTACGCCTTGGTCCGAACAGCATTCACCCGCCGAAGCCGCCGACATGCTGACTCGGTTCTATGGTATTGCGGAAAAAGAAATTGCCCGTGACGATGCTTTGATCGAGTTTATCGGAGACCAGGTCATGGCGATTTATCCGGTTCAGATGGCGTCGCTTAGGGAACGAACGGCAGATGTAATGCTTCGGGCAGCGCAACGCCTGTTGGAAAGAATAAAGTCTGAACCCAGCATGCTGAGCGTTGGGATTGGTATAAACATCGGCGTTGCGCAAGTTGGGGAAATGGCAACCGGCTCATCCAGAAGTTTTACTGCGGTCGGCGATGTTGTGAACACGGCTGCCCGCCTCCAAAGCCAAGCTTCGGAAAATGAAATCCTCCTTTCAGAAGGTGTGTACAACAAACTAAGTTCTCGAACGCTCGACTTCGAAACAAGCGAGATCTTTCTGAAGGGCAAGTCCGAAGCGATGCGAACCTATCTTCTGAAAATGGTTTGATTGCTCCGCTAAACCCGATTTC
>NZ_JBXWSB010000060.1:0-27234 GCF_059613205.1 Ruegeria sp. BHSB064 | reverse complement strand
GTCAGCTGTGAAGTGACGGCGTTGCTTCAGATGTTGAATGTGCTCCGGGAGGCGCGCTGCCTCCCTTCTTTACCGGGACATGAAATCTCCATTTCAGATGATGTGCACATAGGATGAACACGTGCACAACACAACAGTTGACGGCTGATTTTGAACTCTTCTTAGTTATCTGTAGCGGCCATTCAACATAAAGAAGGGTAGTCAGCTTCATCCCGCATTGCGTAAGTTCGTCACGTCGCCGATTTCGTACACGCGGCGAACGGCAGGTTTGACGAGCCGCGCCGCAGCGTCAGTGGCCCTCGATTCAGGTCGATTTTGGGCCCGAGAGTAGGTTTCGCAGAAAGTAGACCTTTGGAACGATTTCCTGCCTTTAAGTCGCACCTCAAACTCAAACCGAAAGCGTCTTGGGTATATCGCATGACAACTGTGTTCTGTAAGATTTGCCAGATAACTCATAATCGAAGCTGACCTTCGAAACGGTAACTGGGTGAACGCAGACGTTGTTCATTCTCCCAATTGGAGACTAGGATGAATACCACGGTCTTGGCGCTGCGCTCGCTCTTCTTCTCCGTAGGCATGATCCATCTTTCTACGGCTGCTCTGGGTACGCTTGTTTCGCTACGAATTGCGGAGTCGGGCGGAAGCCAAGAGGCGGCTTCATTTGTTGCTGCGAGCTATTCGCTTGGGTTTTTGCTAGGATGCTTCTTCATCTTCCAACCGCTTGCACGTATTGGTCACATAAGGGCATTTGCCGCGTCGGCTGCGTTGTGCAGCCTTTGTGCGTTACTTTTGTCCTGGACGGACAACACAACGATCCTGACGCTCTCCCGATTTGCGACGGGGCTTGCAACCGCTGCCCTTTATTCCATCGGTGACGCATGGATCAACGACACGGCACCTCCAAACACGAGGGGTCGAGTCTTGTCAATTTACTATATTGTGCTGGGTATTACCTCAGTTGCGAGCCAGGCTTTCATCATTCTGTTTTCAGGTGATCTTTCCGAAGCCTTTGTTGCGATGTCTGCACTATACTCAGTTGCCATAATTGTTCTCGCACCGACAAGAACGTCACCCCCCGAAGTTCCCGAGCAAGCCAACCTAAGGCTGCGGGCTTCTTTCAAGGCTTCTCCGACAGCGTTCATCGGAGTGTTTGTGAATGGTTTTGTGCTAGCCCTCCTATTGAATGTTTTGCCATATCAAGCCTCGGTTGGTGGGCTTGATGCGAACTTGATCGCGTTTGTTGTGGCCGCTTTTTACCTGGGGCGGATCGTGTTCCAGTTTCCGATTGGTAAAGCCTCTGACCAGATGGACAGGCGGTATATCATTGCGGCGATGTCGTTGTGCGCAGCAGTTACAATCATGGTGCTTTCGATTGCGTTCAGGGGCGATGGGTTTACGTTGGCTGGGGATGACGGGCCCATTTTGCAGTTGGTCATGATCATTGGGTCCATTGTTCTCGGCGGGTTGATCATGCCGCTTTACTCGGTGCTACCGAGAACAAACATCACGGACGCGATAATCGTGCACAGATGGGGCAATCCGACTTAAAAACGCTCTTCACCTGCAACGCATATGCAAACCGAACTCTAACCGCTTCCGTTTTCTTGCTGATCAAGGAGGTATGAGTAGGTACCGTTCGTGTCGCGTATCAGTGCCATGTCATACTTTTCAAACCTGCACTTCTGCAGCTCAAGGACATATCCATTCATTTCGCGCACTTGATCCAGCGCTTCGAAAAGGTTCCCAACCCGAACGGTGGGAACCCAAATTGGGCTCTTAGGATCGATCTCTGTTGTATGATGCAAACCGACATTGGCATCAGCTCGCATAATCGAATGAGTTAAGTTACCACGGCTGCTCTCAGTGTGCGTTTCCAACCAAACAACTCATCGTAGAATTTGTTTGGGTAGTCATTGCTTTGCGATAGGTAGACCTCGGGACCGAATTGTTTGGCTGGCGCCGGAAAGGCGTGTGTGGAAAAGCAAATGCCAACGAATGCGCCATTGGGATCGCATAAAAGACAGTTGCGCCCGACACCTGGGACCTCGAAGGGAGGTTTCACAACTCTTCCGCGGAGGTCGACACACCTTTCCGCTGCTCGGTCGACATCATCAACCTCGACATACGGAACCCAGCCACGTAGGTGCGGCATATTGGGTCCCACGATCCCTGCACCTGCCTCATTGGACAATACGCTTAGGATATAGTCTCCTTCGCCTCCGCCCCATGCAAAGTTGGTTGCGTGTTCGACCAAGTAATTCCAGCCCGCGACTCTTTCGTAGAAGCTTTGGGACAAGCGTGCATCGGCTGTAAACAAGTCATGCCAAACAATCCGACCCGTCTTGTTTGAATTCATTGCAGTACCTCTCAGCATGAGTGCGAGGTATCGGGATTTGCCCTGTTTGGTCATTGATTTGAGTCAATGCTGCTCGAAACTCCAAAGGCATCCCGCTGGTCCAAAACTGTCATGCGGCGTGGATCGAGCATTCTGAGAATGGTCTGTGGATCAGTGCAACGAGCAGCATTGCCGCAAAGGTGCCACATGGGCTCTCAGCAACATGAAAACCGCGCCCAGCTGCCTGTCATGCCGGTTCCCAAAGTTCGATTGGATTGCCTTCAGGGTCGTTCAGCCATGCAAACTTTCCATTGGGATACGGAGAATCTGGATCAGGGCGCACTTCTATGTTTTCCGCTTCCAGCTGAGCGATGATCTTATCGAGATCGCGAACACGGAAGTTCAACATGAAAGGCCTTTCACGATTGCCAAAGTACTCGGTGACCTTTTCGAACGGCGCGAAGACCGTCTCGCCGGCTTCTTGCACCCAGCAGGGCGTTTCATAGTCGTTGGGAACTGGGCTTATACCGAGGTGTTTGAAATACCAATCTGCCAGCGCGGCCGGATCCTCCGCTCTGAAGAAAAATCCACCAAAGCCAAGTACTTTCTCCATTTTTTGCCTCCGCAACTTAAAACCCTGATCACAAAATATACTGAATCGATGGACCACGGATATCTTTACTTGGGCTATGCAGCGCATGATGCAAGAAAGCCCGGGGCGCAGCCCGGGCTTGTTTGTCTTAGTGGGACGCCGGCAAAAATTTACTGTGCTTCCTGTGCTTCTTCGCTGATCTGGTTTCCGGCGTTAGATACGTCTCGCCCGAACCCTTCAACTGTTTCACATGCCGTCAGTGTCAAAATTGCTATAAGTGCTGCCAGGTTTCGCATTGTTACTCCCTCACTTCAGTTTTGCAGCGACGTTGTCAGCAAATGCCGCCACAACCGCCTGATAGAATACGTCGCTTTCAACCGACACCTCGTCAGAATTTGTTCCTTCAGGGTAGAAGACGCGTATCTGGTCAGTGGAGACGGTTAAAGTGTAGTTCTCGTCCTTGCTTGCGTCCGGCATGTCGAGGTCCACATCCCCCACCAGCTTCCATTCGCCAACACCGATCGCGGTTTCGAAGTTGTTCGCAAGTGTTACCTCGTCGAGTTCGATCTCGATTTCAGCGCCTTCGACATCTTCCGGAGCGATTTGCGAGACGAGCCTTTCAGCGATTGCTGTTTCGAGGTCTGTTTCCAAGTTCTTCCACGCACTTGCGGCCTCGTAGGTTTGAAGGGCAGACAAATCTGCTACCACGTCAATCTTTGAGACCTGCGTTTGAGCAGCAGCGGCGGTTGCCATCACAGAAATCAGTGCTGTGCTTTGGATCAGGTGTTTCATCGTCATTCTCCTTCTTTGCATTCTTTTTAAGAGCGCAGTTGAAAAACGTGTTCCAGGAGAATTGGTTCCGAAGAATTCTGCTATTCACGGGTTTCTGTTAAACAGTGTGCAGAAGCAGGCAAAGACCTCGTAAAATGTAGCAAGTCACTGCGGAAACGACCGGTGATTTCAGGGAGGATACGGTTGCTTTAGAAACATGATTGCAAGCAATAATCTACGCCGACTGAAGTCTGAGGTTGGCCGATCAAATTTCACCAACTCATGCCAAAGTTGAAATTGGGTGTAACGGGAAGATCGCTAGCTATTCTGATGACAGAAACTCGTCCACTTCCTTTTCGACATCGCTTTTGGACCGGCCATATTTCTGGTGAATAATCTCGACCAACCTTTCTCGTTTTCCCTCGATCTGATCAATTTCGTCGTGCGTCAGCTCGGCCCATTCGGCCTGAACTCGTCCTCTTAGGGTATCCCACTGATCTTGGATATCATCCCAGCTCATAGTGTTTTCCTTTCTTCTCTACCAAACCGGATGCAGGAATTGATTCACGTTAAACCATTTAGGTTTCGATGATGCCGTTTAGGGGGCCAGTCCGAGCGGGAGACAAAGCTGTGCGACTTGGGTGAGAAAGATGTGCAACTATCTGTCGTGTATCACTCATCACAGCTGTTTTTTCGGCTTTGAGGATCAGCCTTGTTGCAGCAGAACTCCCCCACAACGACCTTACCGATTGGTGGTTAGGTGAGTTTAATTGCCGCCTTGCTCAGGGCGTTTTGCATGTCGTCCCAAGCCGCCTCATATCCTTCGCGAATGTCGTCCCATGCTTCTTCGTCGGATTTCTTCAATTCTTCTAACTTGGCCTCCGCCTCGGCTCGTGCAGCGCACAACGCTATGTGATGTGCTTGCAAGGCTCTTTTCGAATCTTCATCGGTTGTTTTTAGCTGTGCTTCGAGATGATCAATCTGAACATTCCAAGTATCGATCTGCAGCTTCGCTTTCTTCTCGTACCCGACCCGTGTCATGTGCTATCCGCATATCTAAGTTGTTGGTTGGCTTATGGTGAGGGTGATCTGGGCGGTCCGAGCAGTTTTGCGCCCAAACGACCGGGACCGCGTCTACCCGTTGCAGCGTCAGCCGGTCTCACTTACTCAGCCGCAATCTTGTCCTGTATGTCAGACGACGCATCTTCGACCATCAAAGTGCGCGTCGGGAAGGGGATGTTGATGTCCGCCTCATCCAGAGCTTCTTTCACACGGCGTTTCATATCCGCCTGGTACTGAAAATACTCCGATGAATTGCACCAAACACGGACCAGAAAGTCCACACTACTGGCGCCCAGATTATTGACTTGAACAAAAGGCTCCGGCTCAGAAAGCGATCGTTCATCGGCCATGATCGTATCGCGAATGACTTTCTCTGCATCTGCCAGGTTTACTCCGTATCCGACGCCAAATTCCCACTCAGCCCGACGTCTGTCGTATACGGAGTAATTCTTGATCGTGTTGCCCCAGACTTCCGAATTTGGAACGATCACCTTCACATTACCCATATCAGCGATTTCTGTGTAATTCAGTGTAATGTCCTTAACCGTGCCGAGCACACCGTCGACGTCCACGAAGTCACCAATCTTAAGCGGACGAAACAGAATGATCATCACTCCGGCCGCCACGTTTGACAGCGTGCCCTGGAGTGCCAAACCTATCGCAAGGCCGGCAGCACCGATAAGAGCAATAATCGAGGTTGTCTGAACTCCGAATGTGTTCAGAATGAACAGTCCGGTGAAGGCCAGAATTGTATATCGGGCCAGATTCCCCAAAAAATTGAATAATGTATCGTCCAGGTGTTCAGATTGTTCGCCAATTCCTCGGATCTTCCGGCGGATATATCCAGATACGGCGAGTCCCAGGATCAGAATGATGAGCGCTGCAATTGTATTGGCAACCAGCCCCAGAATGGCCTCGAGCGTGAGCAGGTCACTCAACGACTTCCCGTCATAGAGCTCCGTGTCCAATATCTGGGTCAGTTGAGCCCACACAGTGTCTTTCACGGTTTCTGCTGTATCAGCGATTTCATTCGCCATATTGAACCCCACTTTCTGCTGTTTGAATTTGCCATCAGTGCTGATCAGAACGCCATGCTCACACTTCGATCATCGCGCTGGACGCAAAGAACATTGCCTGACTGACGGCAGATTTCACCTGTTCTTCCGTGTATGGTTTTGAAATCAGGAAGGCTGGTTCGGGCCCCTTGCCGGTCAACAGACGCTCAGGAAACGCGGTGATAAAGATCACCGGACGATCGCCGTGCGTCTCAAGAATCCTGTTAACTGCGTCAATACCGCTGGATTTATCGGCCAACTGAATATCTGAAAGAACTAAATCAAAGTGTTCGCGTTCTGCCAGATCCAAAGCGGCTGACTCCGTGCGCGCGACGCCAACAACTCGATGACCCAGCTCAGCAACCATCGACTCAAGATCCATGGCGATAATCGCTTCATCTTCGATGATTAGAACACGGCCAGACATATGCTTGGCCATCTCGTCATAGGCAATTTCGATAAGCTTGGAGGCTTCGGATGCCTCAATTTTCATAATGGTCGCAATGTCACTGACGGAAAATTCCTCAACGGTCCGGAGCAACAACGCTTCTCGTGTGTTCGGGGTCAACCGGGCCAGTTGGGCATGTGCACGGGTTAACAGATCGTCGCTGTTGCCGTCGGCTTCGTGAGCATTTCCGGACGTGGCCCAGATTCCATGAAAGGTGCGAAAAAGTGCAACTCTCGGTGACAGATCACTGCTATATTGATCCGTGTCTGAAATTATGGCTTCCAGCGTTGCGGCAGCATATGCATCACCGCGGGATTGTGAACCGGTCAACGCTCGGGCATACCGGCGGAGAAAAGGCAAAACAGGGCCGATCTGATCCGCCACAGATACTCCGGACAGCTGCGTCATTTTTTGTCATCCTTTTTTTTTCACTATCTTTGGAACCAAACGCACACTCGTGCGTTATGGTTCCGAGAAAAGGAAAACTTTTTTGATGATGCCATGACAAATCCACAGCAATCGCGCCACGACCGGCGAGAAATAGAACAAAGAATAGACGAAAACCTCAAGCGAGCCTTCGATCAGCTCGCCAGTGAACCTGTTCCTGATCGGTTTGTTGATCTGCTCAGTCAACTGCGCGCCCAGGAGAGCGGCAACAAAACCGCTGACGCAGGAGGCACAGATGACTGACCCGAGAGACGAACTTGTCGAACATATCGGTCCCATGCGTGCTTTTGCAATTAGTCTGTGTCGGAACGCAGCAACTGCAGATGATATCGTTCAGGACGCTCTGGTGAAAGCCTGGAGCAAGATTGACTCCTTTGAGGAAGGAACCAACATGCGTGCTTGGCTGTTCACGATTGTGCGCAACACGTATTTTTCTCTGCACCGGAAGCGGAAGCGTGAAGTTGAAGACGTGGATGGGGCAATGGCCGAAACGCTCGCGCAAAAACCCGAGCATGACGGTCGTCTTGCCTTCAAGGATTTTTCGGTGGCTTTTGACCAACTGAATGACGAACAACGCGAAGCTCTCATCCTGGTGGGCGCGCAAGGGTTTTCATACGAGGATGCCGCAGATATGTGCGGAGTTGCCGTGGGTACGATCAAAAGCCGTGTCAACAGAGCGCGTGCACAGTTGGCAGAGTTGATGGGCCTGTCTGATAGTGAGCCAGTAGAGTTGACTGATGCCGTTACGGTCGCAATCGTGCAAACGCAACCGGCGGCCTGATCGTCCATGGAAGCAGGGCGCCGCAGCCTGACCGTCTATCTGGCGTTGCTTGTGACGCTGGCGCTTTTACCGTTAGGTCTAATCGCGGTCTATCAAACGCGCGCAGTGATCATAGAAGCAGATGAAAAATCGCGTAAGTCAGTGCTTGCGCGAACCATCGAAGCCGCTAACCGGGAGCGCGAGCTGCTTCAAAGGGCCGTGGGTGTTGGTTCTGGTTTGTCCGCTTCGTTGGCTTCGGCATCGATCACGGATGCGAACTGCTCCGCAATGATGGAAAGGCTGATCGACAGTGAGCCCGAGTTCGTTTTTGCCGGGTTCATTCAGCCCGATGGTGTCATGTCGTGTTCAACAGCAGGTGGCATCATGGACCTCTCCGAGGCACCTGGTTTCTTGGAGATTTCAGAAAATCCCCAACTGACGTTTTCCGTGAACAGATCGGGGGCTGTAACCGGACAATCGGTAATCATCGTCACTCAGCCGGTCATAAGCCAATCAAATCTGATCGGTTTCGTGTCCATTTCAATCCCGCATGCGTTGGCTCGCACGCCATTGGAAGGCGACAGTTTCTCAAGTGATGTGATCATTGCGCTTTTTGACGAGGGTGGAGACGTGCTGTCTTCCAATATTGGTCTCGATTTGGTCACTGATTATTTGCCGCAGAACAAACAGTCTTGGCTTCTGATATCCAACTCGGGCAAGACCTTCTCGGCGCGGACAGCAGAGGGAGAAGATCGTGTTTTTGCTGTTGCGACAATCGTTCCAGGCGAAGTCGCCGTGATCGGTAGCTGGCCTCGTGAAGCCGCCCTTGCCTCTGCTGGTTCTGGTGGAAAGGCGTTGACGGTTGCGTTTCCGATTTTGATGTGGGTGACAGGTTTGGGGGTGGCTCTTTGGGGGTTGCACCGGTTGGTGATCCGTCATCTCGACAGCCTGCGATCAGCGGTTCGCCGGTTTGCGTTGGGAGAGCGTGATCAAATTGAGAGTCTGAAAAATGCGCCGCAAGAGTTTGTGCAACTCCAAACCGCATTCAACAGAATGGTCGTTCTTGTCCGAGAGGCGGAAAACCAGCAGGAACAAGACCTTGTCGAGAAGACACTGCTGCTGCGGGAAGTCCACCACAGAGTTAAGAACAATCTTCAGCTCATAGCTTCGATCATGAACATGCATATGCGCAGTGCAGAGTCGGCCGAGGCCCGTCGATTGTTGGGCCAACTTCAGCGGCGGGTTCGTGGCCTTGCGATGGTGCACCAAACCCTGAACCAGAACTCGAAGATGACGACTATAAACACTGAGACGCTGGTTGGTCGGCTGGTTTCTGAGCTTGCGCACCGCCCACCAATCCATGGTCAACCCGTCGAAGTGATCTGTGATATTCAACCAATTGAATTGGGCCAGGACCAAGCTGTCACTTTGTCGATGCTCGCGGCCGAAGCGTTGACCAACGCAATAAAGTACGTTGGTGTACCGGAAGAGGGCCCACCAATGATCTCTGCGGTGTTGAGAGCGACCACTGACGGAGCGATTGTTTTGAAGATTGCCAACAGCCGCGGACGCAGTGATGATGAAGAGGCCGCGTTTCATAGCGGCGGTATCGGTCAGAGGTTGATGCAGGCATTTGTCAGCCAGCTTGACGGATCAGACCATGTCACTGAGACACCCTCTCAATACCTCTATGAGGTGACATTCGAGATTGCCGAGGTTGATGGTGCAAGCATACCAAAAAACCTGCCCAATGACGGAGACGGTGATGCCAGGGCAGCAGCAGAGTGACTTTCAAGTTCTGATCACAGCAGAGCAAGCCTGGCCTGCGTTTGAGCAAGCAGTTCTTGAGGCAAAGGAAGAGATAAAGGCAAGTTTCAGGATCTTTGATTTTGAGACTAAACTCGTTGGCGCGGCAGCCCGAAACATCGGTGAAACATGGTTTGATCTGCTTGAATATGTTATCCGCAACGGCGTGTCATTTGAGCTGGTTCTGAGTGATTTCGATCCTGTATTTGCTACCGAACTCCATGAGCTGAGCTGGCGCTCAAAAAGGCAGGCGCAGAAGTTGGCCGAGACCCTGGGCCCGGATTTGGCTCAAACCTTAAATGTTCGCGTATCTATGCATCCTGCCAAAGCGGGGACTTTGCCTTGGGCGGCGCTTTTACCTGCGGTTTTAAGAAAAAAGACGCAAAAAAAGCATCTGATCGAGCGAGCGCAATCACAACGTGAGGCGGCGGGCGATGGCTCAGACAGTTTACCTCAACTACACACGGTGTCTCATCACCAAAAAATTGCGGTGATCGATAGACAGGTCTGCTATCTCGGCGGGCTTGATCTGAACGCAAGGCGCTTTGACACACAAGATCATGACCGTTTGGCAAAGAACACCTGGTCCGACGTCCAGATACTGGTGCGCGGTCCTGAAGCGGAAGAAGTCGCACAGCATATTGATAGTTTCGAGAATGAGATCGCCACTGGTGCCGCCCGGCCAAAAGGCAAATACCTGCGCCGAACCCTGTCCAGTCCTCGACGGTTTGGGTTTTGGAGATTGTCACCGAAGACAATTGCGCGAGAGATCGAAGATGAACACATCAACGCATTCAAATCCGCGAGAGATCTCATACATATCGAAACCCAGTATTTCAGATCAACCCAACTCGCGGAGGCTTTGGCGGAGGCTGGAAAGAATAATTCGAGTTTGAAGGTGGTGTTGGTATTACCTGCGTTGCCAGAAGAGGTGGCGTTTGGCAAACACACTGGTCTTGATGCGCGCTACGGTCTGGACCTCCAGGCAAAGTGCCTGAGCATCATTCAAGAGGGATTGGGAGACCGTGTGTCCCTTGCGACGCCAGTACAACCCGCCTCAGCCAGCGGAGCACATGACGATATTGAAGTGCTCTCGGGATCTCCAATCATTCATGTGCACAATAAAGTGCTTGTTGTTGACGATACTTTCGCGCTTGTCGGGTCCGCTAATCTCAATGGGCGATCATTGCGTTGGGATACTGAGGCAGCTCTGCGTGTGACCGACATAGAACGCATCAACTTGCTGCGTCGAACCCTGGTTGACCATTGGTGGTTTGAAGACTGTGCGCGATACAGTCTTGAGCCGGGCCAAATGTTCGAATGGTGGAGTCGCGAAGTTCAGGCGAATGGATTGCGTCGCCCTGAAGGGCGCTCAGGCTTCCTGGTGCCGCATGATCCGAAGGCAGGGAGCGAAATTCGACAGTCATTGCCAGGTGTGACCGAAGACATCGTTTAGCCATCCAGTGCGTTGCTGTTTTTCTCAATAGCGGGAGACATAACTTCTGGGTTTAGCAACACGCCAATCCACAAGAGAATGGGCAGTACAATGATCGCTCCCACCGGCCCCCAGAGCCACAATCCAAATACGATCGCAATAAAGACAACCAACGGGTTTACTTGCAGGCGTTGCCCAACAAATACCGGCGTTACGAATTGGGCCTCTGATACGTTGATTATCAAAAAGAGGAGCGGAGGTAAAAAAGCAGCCGCGCCACCGAATTGTGTGAGGCCGGCGATCAGCAAACCTGTCATGATTACAAGTGGGCCGAGGTAGAGAATGAAGTTCAAAAGCCCGGCGGCCAATCCCCAGATCAACGGATCACTGATGCCCACTATCCCCAGGACAGCTGACGTCACAATCCCCAAGCCGATATTCACAAGCGTCACGGCCGCGAAATAGCGATATACAGCCTGGTCTGCCAAATAGAGGCGTGACTTGAATGCACCGGCCGAGGCATAGAGCTCGCGCCGCGTTAACACGAAGAAGAAAAGTGTTCCAATGAATATCAGAATCTGAGACCCAAAATTCGGCGCCAACCACAGTGCATCCATGACGGAGGGCAGGGTGGTCTCGGTAGTAGCTTCCCCATCTGCCCCAACTGTTTCTTCTATTTCGCGCCCTATTGTTTCAATGCCTCGCATGAATTCCGACATCGCAGCGACCCACGATTGAAGCTCGCGCCGAATTGCCGGCAATTGTTCGACCAATGTCGAAAGCAACGGTTCCAGAAGAAGAAATGCTGCAACCACTATAGTGCACGTCAGGATCAGCAAAGCCGACGCTGAAACGACCCGGGGACAACCCGCTCGTTCGAGCTTGTCTGCAAGCGGGGAGGCGACTACTCCGAGAACAAGAGCGAACGCGATCGGGGCAAGGATAGATTTAGCCAAATAAAGGGATGTGAGCACGGCAATCGCTGTAAGGACTGCAACCATTACGCGCAATGCCGTGGTACTCAACAATGACTGGGACACGACCGATCACTACCCTTAATTACGCAACGAAGCCGACGCACTTGCGGCCACGTCATCCAATTTTTCGTTGGCCGCAGCATAGAGTTTACCCATCTCTTCGGTCAGGGTATTCTGAGCTTCGCGCATCAGTTCGTCGCGCCGCGCCCCCAAAAGTTCATCTTCCTTGCGGGTGTTCGGCAGCAGGGCACCGACCAGCACTCCGACACCCAGGGCCAGGGCTCCCGCAGTGATTGGTTGCTCATGAAGAAAGGACTTGGATGCCTTGACGGTTCGTTGCGCGCGCTTTTCAACGGCCCTTTGAGCTTCAATCGTGGCTTTGCGGGCTTGTAGGACACGCGAGCGCGCTTTTGGCGACAGTTTTTCCAACCCCCGGTCCAATGCAGCACTGAGGCGGCTGGCAGAAAAGTCTTGTTCCATCATTCCCGTCATCTCCTTCTTGATTTGCACATCGGCAGCTTCAACACGCCGATCAAACTCTTCGGACATGTTTTGCGTTGCTTTGGTGCGAGGATTGTTTTGCATTGTTCGAGCTGGTGCGCCGGGACCGGCCATCAAAAGTGCTAAACCTGCTCCAAACAACGTGAACGCCGCCGGATTCTTGCGGGCGGCAATGCAGACCTGCGTGCCGATCTCGCCGCCATACCCCTCCACGACGTCTTTTGCGGTTTGCGCCAGACGATCCGGAGCAAGTGTTTCGGTCAGACTATCGAGAGACGTTGCCAACGCATTTCGTTCGTACGCAACGTGGTTTTCAAGTTCAGTCAAATCAGTCATGAGCAGATTCCTTTATTGCGTCGACATCAGACTTCAGATTCTTAAGTGTTTTGTCGGGAGATACCGTGGCCAGCGACAGGCGTGATTTTCCCCAGAGGGCAAGACAGCCCGCAAAAAGGATCAGACCCGCAGAAACCATCAGCGACGCAGATCCAACTGACATACCCTCAGCGACGATTGCGGCCACCAAAGCAGTTGCCAAGAGATTGATTGCGACCAGTACCAAAAGGGCGGCCAAAAAAAAGAAGACCAGCCCATATGCTGCCCGAGACAGGTTGAGCGAAAGCTCGGCCTTCGCCAATTTCAACTCACCCTGAATGAGACGGGACAGATGGCGCAAGGCAGTCGCCAACATGTTGGGGGCCTGACGCAGGTCGTGCTCATTATGCATTGTAGCCCTCATTCATTTTCGCCAGAACTGATGTGTGGCCGGATGTATCATCCGACGTGGTTCGTTGGGGTTGCTGCTGCGTCGCCCAAGGATCTGCTTCGAATTCTGCAGATGTCGTTTGGCGGGTGTTTCGAGCGCCCAGAAACCGCGTTGCGGCAAACCCAACCAACGCGGCCGAGCCAACAAACAGCAATGGATTTTGGCGGGCAAAATCGGACACTTTGCGGTTGACGGTGCGCAGGTCAGTGTTGCGAACCTGTGCCGCTATGTTTTCCATACTGTCGGCAATTTTCGACATCACTTGATGCTGGACCGAGCCGGCTTCGAATGCCTCAGCAGCGGATTCAGCAGCCTGCGCCACGTTGTCTACTTCATTGGCGGCCCTATCCTGCAAGTCTTGAGCGCGAGCCGTAGCTTCAGATTCCACAACAGTCTTCGCTTTCTGCGCCAAGTCCTTCGCGTGTTTCTTCGCACTGCTTGAGTTACTGGGATGGTTTGCCATTGGTGAACTCCTTTCAACAGATCTCGCATCATCAACGCGCGACCATTGTGATTGTTCCATTTAGGGCGACAAACTCTTGGCAACTGTCACCTGGACAGAAAGCCGTTCCCGGCGAGAAAAATTTGCGGTTGTTGGAACCATGAGAGACGACGTGCGTTTTCCCGACGTCGAGTAGCTGGGTTAGAACCTGCCAAACGACTTGGCCGCCTGCAGTGTTTCGACGCTGGTGCCGGACTTGGTGGTTCGAACCTACAGCTGCAAACGGTGGGACATATGTGTCCAGTGATGTCGGAAATGAAAGGAAAAGCGGATGAATTGGGATCAGATCATGGGTCGTTGGACCGAGTTCAAGGGCAAACTTATGGAGCGCTATGGGGAATTGACCGATGATGAAATTGAGCAGGCCCGAGGTGATCGGGAACAGTTGGAAGGGCTGATCCAGCAAAAATATGGCGACACAAAAGAGAATGTCCGTGACGCTGTAAACAGGCTGATCGACGATATGTAAAAGGGTGTTGGGTTGGGCGTAGCGACTTGAACCAAGTCCCCGATCCGGCCTCTCAGAATCGTAAAAGCGACGGAATGTTTGGCAAGATTGTCCAACATATCAGTCAGAAGGATATCAAACCATGAAGTTATCTGCGTTCCTCGGCATGCCGGTCCGCGACCGGACAGGAGACGAAACAGTCGGGGAGGTCGTAGACTTGGCAGTGAGGGCAGGTGACGCTCCTCTTCAGTATATATTGGTCAATCTGAACATGATGGGTGGTTTTGATCCCATCATATTTCGGGCGGATACCCTTCGTTTCGAGGAAGAGTATCTGGTATCGGTCTTTTCTGCTCAGGAGATCAGTACTAAGCGTCAGAACAATCCATCGAGCTCGGGAAGCAGCCTGGATCTTTCAGTTCTTCCTCCGCAGGTCATTGGTCCGTTTGGGAATACGATAGCTCCAGTGGTTATCGGAGCGGTGCTGAACGAGGCTCTGCAAGACAAGCCACACCCTGATCCGCCCAAAGACGAGTACTGCTGGTTTAGAAAAATTCAGGGCTCTTCAGTCTTCGATCCATCGGGTGAGATCGGTGTGCTTCAGGACATAGGCTGCGATTTTGAAGGCAAATCCATGCTATTCTTGCAGGTCGACAATGGTCATGAGGTGACACAGATTCCTTATGAGGCTTTAAGAAATATCCCCGGTGGCGACTATCTGGTTGTATCAAGTGTCACGGATCCTGTGCGCCCTGTTTAGATGCAAAAACCAGAAGGGTATGGCCGCGTCATTGACGCGGTCTTTTTGTTTAAAAACAAATATTTCCGAAAGAAATAGGGAACCAAACCTCTCGTAGTTCGTTTCTCTTCTGAGACCGCAAGAAATAGCGGTCAACTCAGACAGAAGGAGCTAACTATGAAACATTTCCTGACCACAACTTCGATCGTTCTGTTGATGTCAGCACCTGCCATCGCAGAGAGCTCCAACGTGGAAAAGGTGGGCGAAAACCTTGGAGAGGCGGCTGAAGCGGCAGGCGATGCCGTGTCGAATACGGCTGAAGATATCAAAGATGCAGCGAAGAACACGGCGGAAGATGTCGACCAGGCAGCCGAAGCAACCGGAGAGTATGTGAGCGAGAAGGCCAGTGAAGTTGCCGATGCTGTTGATCCGACAACCATCGATATTGAGGGCTACACCCCTGTTGCGTTTGAAACGGTAACGGCGGAAGACCTTACCGGGATGCGTGTTTACGACATGTCGCAAGAATGGATCGGTGAGATCGATAACGTGGTCATCAATTCGGATGGTACCCTGGAAGGTGCGGTGATCGGCGTTGGAGGCTTCCTCGGTGTGGGCGAGAAAGACGTATTGATCGACTTTTCTCGCGTTTCGCTGATGCGTGAGGTCGATGGCGAGGCCACGTATGCATTCGTGGACGCGGACAAGGAAATGCTGGAGGCAATGCCTTCCTACGAAGAATCGTAAAAGTCAAAAAGCGCCATGCGCGTTGCTAAATTCGCCGGCCGGTTTTTCGGCCGGCGCTTCTGTTCAGACTCCGAGTCTCTTGAAAATTCCAAACACTCTTTCTCAAATAGTCAGATAAGCGGTCTTGGCTCGGCTTGGGTTGTCTCGACCAACCCAATTTCAGCCAGCTTGTCCTGATCAAAGACTTGCAGGACACCTTTTGACCAGTTCGCAAGGTGCTTGTCGCTTAATTTGCGCAGTGTTTTGTTGGTGTGAACCAAGGATAGGCCCAGTGCATCTGCCAGATCCTGTTGACGAAACGGTAGAGGGCAGCGATCATTTTTTACAAGGCCCAGGGCTCGCGACCGGATAAAAAATCTATGAAGGCTCCATGCGATTTTCTCTATCGCGCCGCGCTGCCCGACAGTTGTTAACGCATCTCCAAGAAAGTGCTCTTCCACAGCCGCCAGGAACGTCAAGCTGAATGCACGATCAGGCTGGCTTTGATAGAGCTCGAAAAGCCGAGTGCGATTAAATACACACAAGCGCATTGCCGTGGTTGCCTCTACTGAATGTCGCATGGCGCCCATGACACCGGCCTGCAACCCAATAAAGTCGCCTGGAAAAATGAAACCGACAACCTGGCGGCGGCCGTTTTCCAGCGTCTTGTAGCGTATGCCCATACCGGAGAGCGCTGTATAGAGTTGGGCAGCTTTTGACCCCTCAATGAACAGCTGTGTACCGGGTTCTGCCAACATCTCCCCGGTTTTGAACTGTTGCATGAAAGACAACTCGTCGTCGTCAAATTGTAGAAAAATGTCCTTTTTCCGCAGCGGGCAGTGTTTGCAATCAATCAGGTTGTTTTGCTCTGGGTATGTCATAGTTTATTGCGACCTCCGGTCAACTCGATACGGTTTCACTTGAAAGCACAGCTGGGTGGAACCAAATGAAAGACCGTCCCCTGACCGTATCAGATATTTTGATTGTCACAGGAAACTTTGTCGAAGCAACCGACATACGCGAAGCGCTATCGCCACTTGAGGCCACCCGAATTCAGCATCTGCGGGAAATCAATGACGCTGCCCATCTCCTGCTCGACAGCGGATTTTGCCCGCAGTTGAGTATCATAAGCTACACGCGCGCCGACCTCGAATTTGCGGGGTTCGTGACACGACTTCAGGCATTGGATTGTACCTTACTATTGATCGATGCCCCTGACGCGATCGCTGCGGAATATTCCGCAAACGTCCTTAAACGGCCATTCTCAACTGAGGATCTCGTATCGTTGGTCTCGTTGACTTGAAAAGGCATGATGTCACCAGACCACGGTAACAGGTGGTCTGACGTGAGCTGTGTCAAAATTTGAGGGGGAGTACCGGGGCTGATACTGACCTACATCGTTAACGCGCAAAACGTGGTAACTTGTGTTGTGTAGATCTGTTCAGCGAAGGTCGGCAGGGTGCGTTCCTTGCCGACCACGCGGTGATGCGAACTCGCGTACTGCATGCTGGTTTAGGCGACCCGCTTTGTCGCTTTTGGGCCGAAAATCAACCAACAAATAAATCCAATGAGCGGCAGGATCAGGACAAAAAGGACCCAGAGGATTTTTGAACCTGTGGTCGCAGACGAGCCGATAATCGAAACGATGGCCCAAATTGATAAAACCAACAGGATCAGACCACCAATGCCATAAATCTCAACCATAGCGATGTTCCTTTCGTTGTGTGTCTTCGTATAGCTACGGTATTCAAACCCTTCCAAAGCCGGATTGTTCCATCCCACGACACATTTGGGTTGAATTTTTGAAGGTTGATAAGCGCTATCTACCGACACTCAACCGTCGCAGCGATTAAATGCATCTTGAAATTTGGAACAATGCGGGCTGCCGCGCGTTTTCATATGGGCTTTAGCGAGGGAGCACGTCTTGGCAGCTGATACGGAATCCGAAAGACAAGATCTGGTAGAAAAAGAAAGCGAGAAAGAAGCTGTCGAAGAGGCGTCTGGCCTGTCCCCCCGGTTGATATTCGAGACTATCCGCCGGAATGGCGAAGAAGAGCTCCGGCGACCGGTTCGGGCGCTCTTTTGGTCGGGGATAGCTGCGGGAATTTTGATCAGCTTTTCTGTTCTGGGTGAAGCCCTACTGCGTGCCCATCTTCCTGACACCAGCTGGCGGTACCTCATTGAGAACTTCGGTTACTCGCTGGGGTTTCTCTTGGCTATCCTTGGGCGAATGCAGTTGTTTACCGAGAACACGATTACGACAGTTGTACCAACAATGATGACGCCATCCCTATCCTGTTTTTCTAAAACGGCTCGACTGTGGGTGATTGTTTTGGTTGCAAATGTCGTCGGGGCGTTTCTCATATCAGCTTTTCTTCTCTACACGCCGGTTCTGAACAGCGAGACTCTGGCGGTCTTAAATGAGCTCAGCCGCCACGCCACCGGTATGGGGGCCTGGGAAGGCTTTGTGCGCGCTATCCCAGCTGGGATTCTGATCGCAGCGATTGTCTGGATGCTGCCGTCAGCTCAAAACAATGAAGTGCTGCTTATCGTGATTTTTACCTGGCTGATTGCCATAGGTGACTTTACCCATATTGTGGCTGGGTCGGTGGAAATGGCCCTACTCATGCTGCAGGGCATGTTACCTGCTTATGATGCAGCTTTCGGTTTCTTTCTACCCGTGCTAGTCGGCAATGTTATCGGGGGTACGGCGGTTTTCACAATGCTGGCCTACGCGCAGATCAAGCCGGAAATTGAAAACCCGAAGCACCTCTGAGGATGCTTCGAGTTTTGGATTTTGAGAAGTATATGGCGGCGGCAGTTTCACAGCTAATCTTTTACCGATCCCGAATGAACAACCAGATGAGCAGCGCCGCGAAGATCAGGCCAATGACGGCTGGCCAGACCAATTCAACGCCAATCACGTTGGTCTATTAACTGCGGTCGCTTTTCCGAAGTGCAACTCCCAACAAGACGCCAAGCCCAAGCGCCCCGGCAAGTGCAAGCCCGGGATTTTCGCGAACGAAGGCAACGCTTTTTTCAGTTGCTGTCGAAAGATGCTGTTGCACTTCTTCTTGCGCCGTCTTCAGATTGTCGCGTGTGGCCGAAGCACCATCCTGCAATGCAGTCTTGGCCTCACTGATAACACTTTCAATTCGGTTGGCTGCCTCTTTGTCTTCAATGGCGGGTTCGGTAGCTGGGGCTTTTTTTGTTTGTGACATGGTTGATCTCCTTTCGCTGAAACAACGCAACAGACGATCATTGGTTCCAAGGCCCGATCGGGAACCAACCCGCGTTCTCAGACGTTTGAACCTCATCCACATCGAATTGAAAGGACATCTTATGTTATCCTGGGCAGTCATCTTTTTCGTTCTTGCGATCATCGCAGGAGTTTTTGGATTTTCGGGAATCGCGTCAGCCTCTGCGGGCATCGCTCAAATCCTGTTCGTGATCTTCCTTGTGTTGTTCATCGGTTCGTTGCTGATGCGGCTCTTGCGTGGGTGATCATCCGCAAATTGGTCGCCGCTTACGCTCTTTTTGCCGCCGCGGCATTGGTTACTATCCAAGGAGGTTTGACGCGTTATGAGGGATTCCCCAGCCACCCAAACATGTGCTGATCTGTTGATTTCGTGTCTGGAAGCGAATGGTGTGACCGCGGCGTTTGGCGTACCGGGTGAGGAGACGACGGAACTGGTTTCCGCGATTGACCGGTCTGGCATCGATTTTGTTCTTTGTCGACACGAGCAATCCGCCGCATTTATGGCCTCGGTTCACGGACGACTGACCGGAAATCCAGCGCTTTGCATCGCGACCCTTGGCCCAGGTGCCACCAACCTGGTCACGGGCGTTGCTGACGCGACGCTGGACCATGTGCCGATGATTGCCATAACAGGTCAGGGAGCTCGAGATCAACTCGGTCGTGAAAGCCATCAGATCATTGATCTGGAGGTATTATTTGCGCCGATTACAAAGTTCAGTCGTACTCTGGTTTTGGCCGACGAGACTCCGCAGGTTGTTGCTGAGGCCGTCCGTCACTGCAATGCCGACAAGCCCGGTGCCGTGCACCTTTCCCTTCCCGACGATCTTGCTGGTGTTCCGACGACCGCCGAGCCGTTTGTCGCCTCTCCGCCTGCGGAAACGCGGCCTGCGACGGATGCAGTCGTCCGCGCGGCACGCTTGGTTTCTCAGTCTAAGAAGCCGGTCATTCTTGCGGGCCATGGCGTCATCAGGGCAAATGTAGCTGAACTCGTTCGGGATTTGTCAGAGAGACTTTCAGCGCCGGTCTTAACTACGTTCATGGCGAAAGGTATTCATGCCCCAGACCATCCCCTTTGCCTTCACACGATTGGCCAGCCCGGCGAAGAGCTGGCCTCCAAAGCCTTTGAGTTGAGCGATCTCATCATCGCCATCGGTTTTGATCCTGTTGAATACCCACCCGCGAAGGTCACCATGTCTGGGATGCGACCGGTGCTCGAAATATCGGATGTTGCTTCGACGGTCGATGTGAATTGGCCCGTCAAAGCCGCGCTGACCGGAGATTTGCTGCAGAGTATCGGAACACTTCACAAGGCAACGGCGCAACGCGAGTTGCAAACAGCTTTTGAAGACCTGCGCAGGAAGATCAACGAAACACTGGAGCAGGATGCTACCACATCCAAGGGCGAGTGTCCGACACCGTCCGATATCTGCAAAGAGATATCGAAGACACTTCGCGACAGTGATGTCTTGTTATCTGGTGTCGGGTTACACAAGTTGTGGATCGCCCGAAATGTACAAGCCAAACGCGCGGGTCAGATCATTATTCCCAATGGCCTCGCTGGAATGGGGCTTGCATTGCCCGGCGCTATTGAGGCGGCTCGCCAATTGGAAACGGGTCGAGTCATCGCTGTATGTGGTGATGGGGACTTCCTGATGAACGTTCAGGAGATGGAAACCGCCACCCGGCTATGCGTACCGGTCACCGTGCTCGTTTGGGAGGACAATGGGTATGGCCTGATCGATGAGAAACAACCCGGTGATCGCGAGTTTGCATTTGGAAATCCAGATTGGGCATTGCTCGCCCAAGCATTTGGGTGGGTTTATCACGACATCGATACCTTCGCAAAGCTTGGACCGGCTTTGCAGGCCGCGGCTGATATCGCAGTTCCAACTCTGCTTCGAGTGTCCGTAGACTACGCTGCAGAAGGTGGGTTGCCGGCGGCCAGAGATTGAACGGCGAATTAGGAACCAAATTCATCATCGCACGTTGTTTTCCAGAGTAGCGAAAAGGAGTGATTATGACACACGCACTGAACGTAATTCCAAACGAAAACCCTGTCGCAACCGGAGTGAGAGACACGGCGGCACTGGCAAAAGCCCTGTCGAACGTTCTGGCCGATACATACCGCCTGACGTTCAAAACGCACGCCTATCATTGGAATGTGGAAGGTCCGTTGTTCTATTCGATCCATAAACTGACAGAAGAGCAGTACGAGAACATGTTCGACGCTGCCGATGAGGTTGCGGAACGAATTCGCTCATTGGGTCATCTGGCACCGTCACAGATGTCGGAAATTATGGAGCTCTCTGTGATCAAAGATCTTGAAGGAGAAATTTCCGCGGCTGGAATGATAGAAGATCTTGCTGCTGACCATGAACGTGTTGCGCACCGGCTTCACGCCCTGACAGAAATGGCAGGTGATAGGAAGGATGTTGTCACTGAAGATCTCGCGACCGAGCGTTCGGCGTTCCACGAGCAAGCCGCCTGGATGCTTCGCGCGATCGCTAAATCAAGCTAAGGATGCGCTTTAGAGCGCCACCAAACAGTAATGGTTGGCCAGTGGCAATTTCGCCCGGGCAGTAGAAACTTCCGGGCGAAATTGCCACCAGCCGTTTTATCTTAGAGTTACGCCCGCAACGCTGGTGGTACAGGAACGAGAATCAGTGACCGACAAACAAGATTTGGCCGAAGACCGAACCGACTGGGCCGAGGACCGCACCGTGCTTGCCAATGAGCGGACTTTTGCGGGATGGATGAGGACTGGCATGGCAAGCGTAGCGATTGCACTTGGCTTGAAAGCTGTCTTTGGGGCCGTCGAGCCGACATGGCTGGCGAAAGCCGCTTCTTCTTTGTTTATCGCGATTTCACTGTTGATCTATTGGGGCGCTTGGCGAAACGCGCTGCGGGTCTTCGCGCGTCTGGACTCTCATAGCTCAGAACCTGCTTCAAAGACTCACTTATGCGTTGTTATCGGGTCGCTATCGATCGGATCGGTGGTCTGTTGTATTGTGCTCTGGCTGATATAGCGGGCGAAAGGAACAAACTTGACTGAGAATGATTGGCCTCCGGAATGCGCCAATAAGGGCAAACATCTCACGCACCATGAGTATGGGGCTTCATGAAGCAAGTAGACTGGCTACGCCTCCGCTTTCTCCGCTACTATCGAAACATGGGTTTGCGCGTGGTGCTCTACGCTTTGCTTTCGGTTTTAGCTGCCTTAATCAGTCCGGTCGTTTCGTTCTTCACGAAATCACCATTCGGCGGAAATCTACAATTCGAGTCCGTCCTTCCGGTGTTGACCATCTTGGCCACTTCAATGCTCGCTGTGTCGACCTTTTCCCTAAATATCATGGTGTCTGCGCACAGGGCCGCTTCGAACGCAACCACACCACGCGTTCATCGTATTCTGTTGGCTGACACGACCACACAATCGGTTCTTGCGACATTCATTGGAGCGTTTGTCTTTTCCTTGGGGTCAATCGTTCTTTATCAAGCTGGCGTATATCCGGCAGACTCCGCCTTCTTTGTGATGTCCGTGACCATTCTGGTTGTTGTTCTCGTCGTAGTATCCTTGCTTCGTTGGATCGATCACCTCACAAAAATTGGCAGCGTGGACCACAGTTTGCAATGCGCAGCGCAGAGCGCGCGTGAAACGTTGAAGACCTGCTTAAAGCAACCCAACCTGGGCGCGTCTGAGCTGACGGATGCAACCGTTCTTCCGGATGATTGTGCAAAGCTCAAGAGCGAGCAATCGGGCTATGTCCAATTGATTGATACAGTGCAGCTACAGGATGCCTTGCCTGCCACCGGGTCGGTCTATGTTTTGGTTCGACCGGGTTCGCATGTTGTGTCCGGTGATACGCTTGCTGAGGTTTCCGGCTCCCCAGATTCAAAAAACATGGCAGCGCTCGCCGCTGCGTTCACGATCGGGGAACAGAGAACGCATGAACAAGATGCTGAGTTTGGATTGTTGGTGCTGTCAGAAATTGCCGCCAAGGCCCTTTCCCCGGGTATCAACGACGCAGGAACTGCAATCGAAACGCTTCAAGAGATGAAATCGTTGCTTTGGAATTACTACAACGAAACTTTGTCTGATGAAGATACGCTCGCCGCTCCAAACGTGTTCATCGGGATGCCGGATGAGCAGTGTCTGTTGGAAGCCGCTTTCCAGTCCTTGGCACGAGATGGGGCGGGAATAATTGAAGTGTCGAAACCGTTGCAAGAAGCATTGTTGAAGCTGTCAGGATCGCGAAACCAAAAAGCAGCGTCGGCTGCAATTGAGCTCGCTGATAGGGCGCTCCGCTACGCAAAACAATCAAATTTGCTTGAAGTCGAAAAAGAGCAGCTTGAAAAGGTGGTTCCGAAACACAAACTGGACAAAGCCGCCGAGTCCTGAATTGTTCGATTAAGTCAACCAGTGGTCTTTGTTTGGAAGGCAAGGTCGGACAGCCAGTTTGCAATCATTTTGTGTTGAACATTGGCCAAGGCCGCAACGCGGTAAAACCCGATCAATTCGCGTAGTGGAGAGGATATCCGTTCAAATCCTGAAATAAATGCCACAATCACCCCGACTTGTGTTTCGCCCTGGATCACCAAATAGCCACCGAACAGCATGACCGTCATCGGGCCGATCGCATTCAGAAGATTCAGGACCGACTTCAACCCAAACTTAATGACGTAAAACCGAATCCTGTTGGAGTAGATTTTAGGCAATAGGACCATGGCCTGTGTTTTGTCTTTCTCAGACTCTTGGGAGATCCCTTCGCCAAGATCGCGCAATAGAACCACGCGCTTTTCGAGGAGTTCATTCAGATACTTCTGGATCCACGGTGTCAGAACAATTTGAGGCACGAGAAATGCCAGTGCAAACACCGCGATTTTAGGCTCTACTACGAACATGTAGATCACAACGCCCAACAACATAACGATGTTTGCACAGGCTCCGGAAAGTGCACCTCCAACAAAGCCGCTGAGTTTTTCAACTTCGGATCCAATAATCGACACTGTTTTGCCAGAACCGGTTTGATCTTGGCGCTCCTCATAGACGCCCAACAGGTGGCGGCGCGTATACAGTGAAGTGCTTTCGGTGAGCCACGACTGATAAATCCAGAGTCCAAACTTCACCACCTGGTGAGTCAGGACCACGGCGACATACGCATATCCGAGCTGTGCCAACAGGGTCAGGTCGCGGTTCTCGACCGCCTCGTTAATGATCCTGCGTTGAAGTTCGATAGGCACAAGGCTTAGCAGAGCGGCCACAACGGCGACCAAACAGACAAGAACCTGATGCCACTCGCTCATGCGCCACACATAGCGAAGCAAAGACGCCGCCGGCGCGTCATCACCTGTTCGTTTCACGTTCAACGGTTTTTCTGAGATTTTCATAGGTTCTTGAATTCCAGTCGAGGTTTGACGATTTCTGCAAACACTATGACTCAGGGGTGTCAATTCTTCGAGCATGGAGTGGTTTTCCAGATTCAAACAAAGCATTGCCTGCAATTGTATTGGGAGGTCTTACAAGTCTGGCTCAGCGTTGTTTTTTTTGCGGGATGCCGTGCGATGCTTGAATGGCTGAATTCACGCCTTGATGTTTAGCTGGCGTTTTGTATGAAACGTTACAATCCAAGCAGAGCGAGGCCGGCAAAGGACAGAACTCCAAAAACCATGGCGGCGATAACATTGTTGGTCAGGATTGCAGCTCCAAGTGCGACGCCAGCCGCGATCCATACTTGTAAAGGTTGACCCGCAAGCGACGCGGCAACCAGACTAACAACGATTAGGCCCGGTAGTTCGTCCAATACCCAAGCGTGACGCGAGGAGCGGATATGCTCACCAGCGATCAACCCGAGCAAGCGGATGGAAAACGCCGCGAACGCCAAGATGCCGATGACGGCCCAGTGCGCGCCACTCATACCAAAGCTCGTGCCGAGCGTCGCCGAGCATAGGACATTGCCAGGCCACAAAGCGCTCCGATGACAATTGCATAAGCCTTGGGCAATCCCAGGTTCATCACAATGATCGTCGTAGTAATTGCAATCGCCCACGGGAACATCTGTGGCCTCCCTCGCCAAAGGCTTCGCGCCATTGCAATGAACGCGGCTGTGAATGCAAAGCCCAGGCCAAATCGTTCCAGGTCGGGTAGCACGGTCCCAACCACAGCTCCGGCAGTGGTTGAAACTGTCCAAACCGTGATCATCACCATGCCGGACCCCATGAGAAAAGCAGCACCCACATGTGGCGACTTTGCGCGTTCCGCCATCGTTAACGCCCAGTTTTCATCACCCGTTATGTGGATCGCCAATAGTTTCAATCCTGGTGACAGGCTCGCCAAGATTTTGGACAGCGATGCTACGATCCCAATATAGCGCAGATTCAATGCCGCGCCCGCCAGAGCAGCGCCCGTTATCGCTTGGGTCGAGGCGAACTGTTCAACGGCAACGATCTGAGATGATCCTGCATGAACCGAAGCGCTCATTAAACCGACACCCCACCACGGAAACCCAGTTTGAGCTGCAAGTAGACCGAACGCGAAGCCGTAAATTGCGGCTCCAAGGGCGAGTGGAAGGATAGCGAGAACACGGTGCTTCATTTGCAGTAAAATATATGGTTAAGCCGATGTCATGTATGGTCAATTTTTGCGAATCGTGATGCTATCAAATCAAAAAATACCCGAAAAATACGGAGCTAAGATCATGGATGCTACGGACCGCAAGTTACTCGATATACTCCAGAAGAATGTAAAAACCTCAGTTCAATCCCTTGCGGAAACAACCGGCATTTCAACCGCTTCGGTCCAGAGACGTTTGCGAATGCTTCGTGAAAATAATGTGATTAAGCGCGAGGTCGCTATTCTTGATCCCAAGCCGCTGGGTTTGGGTATTACTGCAGTCGTATCAGTGGAACTTGAACGGGACCGGCTTGACCAGATTGATGCCTTTAAGCGCAAAGCGCGTGAAGACAAGCAAGTAACACACTTCTACTGCATAGCGGGGGACGGAGATTTCATACTCGTTGTGATGGCAAAAGACATTGCGGACTATGAGGTATTCACGCATCGATTTTTCTTTGCCGACAAGAACGTCCGGAAGTTTCGAACCTCTATTGTGGTTTCTACTGAAAAGGCTACTCCCGAGCTGCCTATTTTATAGCTATTGGCGACAATCGACTAACGGGCGGAATCGTTCTACCCTTGCCCTATTGAAAGACACAACTTTCGGCGCCTGGAGCGTTGCCTGAGCAGGTAGACACCAAAACTGATCGCCTGTGCACAGAACCGTTTCCTAAGCGTGACACGTTGGCGTCTGTTGGCTTTTTGCGGCAGCGACCCGAGCGGGCCGTGCCCAAAACATGTTTGGGAGGATGCGTTCGTCATGGATCTGGGTCTCAAAGACAAAAACGTACTCGTCACCGGTGGGACAAGAGGTATCGGGCGGCGCTGCGCCGAAGCTTTTGCAGCCGAAGGTGCAAACATCGCAATTTGCGCGCGCCATTCGGACGAGGTGGAAGCAACCGTTTCTGCACTCAAAAGCGAAGACGTCCAGGTCATTGGCAAAGCGCTGGACGTCTCCAACAAGGTGGCGTTGAGAGAGTTCGTGACATCAACAGCTAAAACATTCGGAGGGCTCGACATCATCGTGGCCAGTGCATCCGCGCTCGCCATGACTGACGACGAGGAAGCCTGGCGCAACAGCTACGAGACTGATCTTATGCACACTGTCAGGCTGGTCAATGCAGCGATGCCTTGGCTGGAGCGTTCTGACACAGCGTCGATCACTGCTATTGCCAGCGTGTCCGGTCGCGAAACTGATGCAAGCGGTCCGGCCTACGCCGCGTTCAAAGCTGCGCTTGTCAACTACATGCACGGCCTGGCTGTCAAACTCGCGTGCAAGAATATCCGAGCCAATTGCGTCTCACCGGGCAACACCTATTTCGAAGGCGGAATCTGGCAAAAGGTCGAAACGGAAGTGCCGGAAGTTTTCTCAAATGCTCTTTCCCTCAATCCGACCGGCCGGATGGCGACGCCGGAGGAAATTGCTCGAGGTGTGGTGTTTCTTGCAAGCCCTGCTTCATCTTTCACATCGGGGACAAACCTTGTCATTGATGGGGCGCTCACGCGCGGAGTTCAGCTGTGAAACTCGTACCTATCTCGGCGTCTCGCTTGTCGGTTCGCGTTCACGTGTTTACAGACCGGTCGATAATGTCACTTTAAGACGACCACTTTTTGGGGAGCATCCATAGATGGTTGAAAGCACAACGGGGTAGTGCATAAGGCGCCTAAAAGGCGGGGATGCGCTCAAGCGCAACATCCGGCAACAATGGGTTCTTCGCTGTTATTCAATCGGTCGCAACATATTGCAACAACTGCAAAACCGCTCCTGCGCGAACGGTTTAAACGTCGATTAAGCTGCTAAATTTTTTGGTGACGGTTTCTCTAACTCGCCATCTGCTTACACTCATTTTGACCAACGTTTTGGCCGCTCGCCAAGGCCGCCCGCCAGCGTGTCAAACACCAACCGGATTCGGCGGAGAGGCGCTGAAGAGCACAGAGTCGGGCACTGTTCTGACCGTCTTGGGGCCGGACGCTGCACTATCTTTCCGACGGAAG
>NZ_JBXWSB010000059.1:0-27296 GCF_059613205.1 Ruegeria sp. BHSB064 | reverse complement strand
GAAAAGCCTCTGCTTCAAAATGTTCCCACTTGGCGTTGCAGCGATCCCAAATCGCTTTCCTACGTGTTGGACAATCTATCCGAACTTGTCGTGAAAGAAGTGCACGGGTCTGGCGGCTACGGGATGCTGATCGGCCCGACTGCCAGCAAGAAAGAGATTTCGGCTTTCCGCGACAAGCTCAAAGCGCGGCCAGCGAACTATATTGCTCAGCCAACGCTGTCACTTTCGACGGTTCCGATTTTCGCACGTTCAGGGCTGGCCCCCAGACATGTTGACTTGCGGCCATTCGTTTTGGTGTCACCCGAGGGGATCAAAATTACACCCGGCGGCTTGACCCGCGTAGCGCTGAAGAAAGGCTCACTGGTCGTAAACTCGAGCCAGGGCGGCGGGACCAAAGACACCTGGGTTCTGGAGGACTGACCATGCTGGGAAAAACTGCTGGCGGGTTGTTCTGGATGTCCCGATACCTGGAGCGCGCGGAAAACACGGCCAGGCTGCTGGAAACAGGTCAAAGGATGGCGTTGACCCGGACAAAGAACTCTGCCGAGGAATGGGGTTCGGTTCTGAAAACGGCCGGAGTTCTGGATGGATACCACGTCAAGTACGATGAAATTTCAAAAGACAATGCTGTGGATTGGGTGCTGCGGGATGCGGATAATCCATCCTCAATCAAATCGGTTATCAAGCAGGCACGCGACAACGCGCGCCTTGTTCGAACGGCACTGACCCACGATGTGTGGAGTGCCGTAAACGCGACTTGGATGCAGGTTGACGAGGTCATGAAGCGCCGCGTGAACGAGCGGGATTTGCCGGCGACGCTGGAGCTTATTCGCCAGCAGGCGGCTCTGGTGCGCGGCGCCACCTTGGGGACCATGCTACGCAATGACATTTTCGACTTCACCCGCATTGGCACGTTTGTCGAGCGGGCCGACAATACCGGGCGCATTCTGGACGTGAAATATTATGTTCTTCTGCCCACAGCCTTCTCGGTCGGCTCGTCACTGGACAACATCCAATGGGAAAGCATCCTCCGATCTGTCGGCGCTGGTGGAGGGTATCGGATGACCCATGGTGAGAAAACACGACCGTCAGATATCGCGCAATTTCTGATTTTGGATCAGCGGATGCCTCGCAGCCTTCACTTTTGCTGCAGAAAGATTCAAGAGAACCTGTCATACCTGAAGAAAGACTATGGCTTTGCCGGGCCTTCGTGCGAGGCGTCAAACGCTCTCTACGAGAAATACCTGGATCAGAAGATCTCGGATATCTTTGAATTCGGTCTTCACGAATATATTCAGGACTTTCTGACTGACCTCGGCAACTTGAGCCGTCAGATCGAGATTGATTACCGGTTCTACGAGTAGACAATGAAACTGCACATTCGACACGAGACACGATACGATTTCGACGCACCGGTTCCCTTCGGGTTGCAACAGCTGAGAAAGACACCAAAGTCCTTTCGCAATCAAAGCATTGAAAGTTGGAACACCGAAATCACCGGCGGGCGCAAAGAACTGAAGTTTGAAGACTATCACCGCAACACCGTGGAATTGGTCAGTTTCGACGCAAACACCCAAAGTATTTCGTTGATCTCTGAAGGCGTTGTTGAGGTGGAAGACACCCACGGCGTCTTGGGCCGTCACGAAGGGTCGACGCCATTGTGGCTGTTCAACAGGGGCACCCCCCAGACAACGCCGGGGAAAGGGGTTGCCGACCTGATAGCCGCGTTGCCCGAAGGCGAACCGCTGGAACAGATGCATGCTTTGTCCGAAAAAATTCGAGCTCAGGTCGCTTATGAAATTGGAAGTTCGCACCCGGGCTGGAGCGCCGAAGATGCCCTCAAAGCCGGGCGCGGCGTGTGTCAGGACCACACGCATATCTTCATTACATGTGCACGACAGATCGGAGTGCCAGCACGCTATGTATCGGGTTACTTGATGATGAACGAAACGGAACTGCAGGACGCGACCCATGCCTGGGCCGAAGTGCATTTGAACGGGCTTGGCTGGGTCGGGTTTGACGTTTCAAACGGGATCTCGCCTGACGATCGATACGTCCGCGTCGCAACCGGGCTGGACTATGCCCAAGCCGCACCGGTAATAGGGAACAGAATTGGGACAGCGGGCGAGCAATTGACAGTGCAGTTGCAGGTCGCACAGCAGTAACGGAGAATTTGATGACCTACGCTGTGGGCATGCAGCTGAATCGCGGGCTGGTGTTCATGTCCGATACGCGCACGAATGCAGGCGTGGACAATGTTTCGACCTTCAACAAGATGTTCAACTGGACAGTCGAAGGGGACCGGTCGATCACAATCCTAACGGCCGGAAACCTGGCCACTACTCAGGCGACGATAAGCCTTCTGGAAGAGCGTACAAAAGCCCCGGCAGATCGTTCCCCATCGATCTTGGAAGCACCGACAATGTTTCAGGTCGCGCAACTGGTCGCCGCGACGCTGAACGACGTAATCGAGGAGCATGCCCGGTCTGGCCAGCAAGCTGACGGCGCTTTTCACGCGACACTCATTCTGGGAGGCCAGATCAAAGGCGGCCCGTCTCGCCTGTTTCTGATCTACCCGGAAGGCAACTTTATCGAGGCCGGAGACGACACACCGTTCTTTCAGATCGGAGAGACAAAATATGGTCGCCCGATTCTTGTTCGCGCCTATGATCCGGAAATGAGCTTTCCGGAAACTGTCAAACTCTTGCTTGTCAGTTTCGACTCCACAATAAAGGCCAATTTGTCCGTCGGAGCTCCGCTTGACTTGCTTCTGTACAACGAAGACAGCCTTGAAAGTGGTACGCGGTCCAGGTTCGAACCCGACGATCACTACTTTCGCGCTATTTCAGAAGGATGGGGCGACGCGTTGAAATCTGCATTGTCCAAGCTTCCAGAGTACAATTAATCGGCAAAACTGGACGGTTGAACGTCTGCTAAATCAGCGACTTGCTTATTGCCTGACAGAATCTCGGTGCGGCCCGTACGAATGGCGGGTTCTATGCTGCGCCGCCGTGCCTCTGGTGATGCTCACGCGGCAAAATCTGTGCTGAGAACGCGCGTGGCGAGATAATCGAATTCACAGGTTGGGCTCTCTGCCGTTATAAGATGGTTTCTTCGAATGACGGGGTCTCATGCTGAGAGGTCTTTACTCGGTCGATTCCGTCAACTGCGCTAGCGTGGCTCAAGGGCGACAGGAAAGGCCACATAATCAACGCAGATTGGCGCGCTAATTGGGGGCCTACTTCGGCAGGATTCTTTTTTACACTTTTTTGAAGTAATTTACGTGAAAATTTTGGTGCGGGCGGTGGGACTCGAACCCACACGGGCATACGCCCTTCAGATTTTAAGTCTGATATGTCTACCATTCCATCACGCCCGCACGGCGCGGCCCATTTGGGCTATGCAGTTTCCTTACAATCACAACAGGATGAGAACAATGCGCTTTCATGCAGATGAGACGGGAAATGTGGCTAGCGGTCCAATCCCAAGCCACACACGCCTTTTTGCCCGACAAGGGAATTGCGCCGCCCCACTCCTTCGGAAAGGCTCACATGCCTAGCGCTTCTTTGTACATCTCCAACACCGCCTCTTCTTCGGCGATATCGTCCTTGTCGCGTTTGCGAAGCGCGATCACTTTGCGCATGACCTTGGTGTCGTAGCCCCGGGCTTTGGCTTCGGCCATGACTTCTTTCTGCTGTTCGGCCAGGTCCTTTTTCTCGGCATCCAGACGTTCGAACCGTTCGATGAACTGGCGCAGCTCGCCTGCGGTCACGCGATAGTTGGCGGCGGCCTGATCTTCGGTGATGTCTTCCATATGCGTCTCTCCCAGAGGCTGAAAATCTGATGCAAGATGCCGGATACAGTGCTGTCGCCCGGGTCGCAAGCACCCAATCCTCAGACGCACTTGTGCGACCTGATCCGATCCGTTAAGCGCGGGGTCAGTTCAAGATGAGATGTGGGGAACCATGTTTGAATTCATCACCTGGGGCGGAGCAGCCCTGTCCCTTGCCGGGCTTTGCGGCCTTGTCTGGTGTATTCTTCGCGTGATGAAAGCGCGCAAGGCCGGTTTGTCGGATGACGAATTGCGCGCGGTTGTTCAGGGCGTATTGCCCTGGAACCTGGCCTCTTTGTTCTTGTCTGTGCTTGGTTTGATGCTGGTCATCCTTGGGATATCCTTCGGATGACCGCCTGAGTCAGATCGGCAGGTTATCGAACTGCGCTTCCATCGCGTCTTCACACAAAGCCGCATCCAGTCGGCGCAATCGTGACGGCACGTGCATACCCTGCTGCCGCATACGATCGACAACCTTGCTCACACTCGGTTGCAGCGCCAACCGCGTGTCCAGACACGCGCCTTGTAGCTTTTGTTCAAGCTGTTCTGCTTCGGAATACAGATTAGTAGCTGTCATAACCATCCTCCCAAGTGTTGCCAGTATCCCTCATATAGGTAACGGGAATAAGACCCGAAGATATTAACCTGAATCTGTGCGGGATTTTGCTTGACGTAATCGTAATTTCGGCAATTCGGCGCAGATGGGTTAAAGTTTAAGCCATTTTAATCGAACCTGCCTTGACGGGCATCAAATTCAGATTGGCAGTTGTGTCACATTCCAAAATAAATATATGATGTATGCAACCGAAACGGAGGACAAAATGACGCCTACAGTGAAAGCGTTTTTCGACGATCAAACCTTTACGGTGTCCTACGTTGTTCACGAACCACAAGGGCGCGCCTGCGCCATTATCGACAGCGTTCTGGATTTTGATCATGCTTCGGGCCGGACGGCGACAACCTCTGCAAACCAGATCATCGACTATGTGCGCGCGCGCGACCTCAAGGTTGATTGGATTCTCGAAAGCCACGTTCACGCCGATCACCTATCTGCAGCCCCCTATCTGCAACAAGAGCTGGGCGGCAAGATCGGGATTGGAGCCCAGATCGTTACTATTCAGGAGACCTTCGGCAAGGTCTTCAATGAAGGGACCGAATTCCAGCGCGATGGCAGTCAGTTTGATGCGTTATTCTCGGAAGGCGACAGTTTCCACATCGGCCAGATGCGCGGAGACGTGCTGCACACCCCGGGTCACACGCCTGCCTGTCTGACCTATGTGATCGGCGACGCAGCCTTTGTGGGCGACACGCTGTTCATGCCCGATTTTGGAACAGCACGGTGCGATTTCCCCGGCGGCTCATCTGCGACCCTCTATGAGTCAATCCAGAAAATTCTGGCCCTGCCAGATGAGACGCGGATCTACGTAGGCCACGACTATAAGGCCCCGGGTCGTGACGAATACGCGTGGGAAACGACGGTGGGCGAGCAAAAGGCTCTGAATGTACACATCGGACAAGGCCGCAGCATCGAAGAGTTTGTGGAAATGCGCGACGCACGCGATGCGACGCTGGCCATGCCACGCCTGATCCTGCCTTCTTTGCAAGTCAATATGCGCGCAGGACAGATGCCCCCGGCAGATGAGGAAGGGGATGTCTTTCTAAAACTGCCGATCAACAAGCTCTGACTCGGGCGAATAAAGGGAAAGACCTCATGAATATAGAGTGGCTCATGGGCCTGTTCGGCGGTTTACTGATTGGTCTGGCCGGGGCGGTTTATCTGCTTGGCAATGGCCGGATCATGGGCGCAAGCGGCATCCTGGGCGGCCTTGTCGACGGCAGCGCCCGTGAGACGAAGGCTGAGAAGTTGGCCTTTGTTGCTGGCCTGATCGGTATGCCGTTTCTGTTGCGCCCGTTGATCGCACCAGAGGTTCAGACACATCTTACCAGCAACTTGGTCCTTGTCGTCATCGCCGGGTTACTGGTTGGCGTTGGCACACGCATCGCAAATGGCTGCACGTCTGGTCACGGGGTTTGCGGCATTTCCCGGTTTTCTCTGCGCGGGATCGTGGCGACCGTTTTCTATATTCTAGCCGGGGGCGTGACGCTCGTTCTTCTGCGTCACATGTTGGGCCTGATCTGATGCGCCTTTTCATTGCTTTACTTGCCGGATCACTCTTCGGTGCCGGATTGTTGATTTCAGGCATGACCGACACGACAAAGGTCCAAGGATGGCTGGATGTATTCGGCAACTGGGACCCGACTTTGGCCTTTGTGATGGGTGGGGCGATTTTGCCGATGCTGGTCGCGTGGCGTTTTACAGCAGGGCGCAAGGCGTTGACCGGAAACGAATTTCCACCCCCTGCAAAGCCGGAAGTTGATCGAAGATTGGTTGTAGGCTCTGTTCTGTTCGGAATGGGCTGGGGGTTGGTTGGGCTTTGCCCCGGACCGGCCATGGCGTCGCTGAGTTATGGCGGACTGGGCGGCGTTGCATTTCTGGTTGCGATGGCGGCAGGTATGTTCGTTGCCCCAACCTTTGGCGCGCAACTGGACAGAGCGGCGAACGCGGCCTAAGGAATTGGCATGGAGATTCGACCAATCACCCCCCGCTATGCCGTATCCCCGCAGATCACGGTTGAAGATGTACCAGCAATAGCCGCCGCCGGCTTTGTAAAGGTGATCTGCAACCGCCCCAATGTCGAGGTCCCGCCCGTGATGCAGTCCGACGCAATCGGTGACGCCGTGCGTGCAGCGGGAATGGAATATGAGGTGCTGGAGCTGACCCATCAGACGATGACGCCCGAGAACGTGAAGCTGCAACGCGAAATGGCCGAAAACTGTGGCGGACCGGTCTTGGCCTACTGTGCGTCGGGTACGCGATGTTCCGTTGTTTGGGCTTTGGGGCAATGCGACCAAATGAGTACAGATGAAATCCTGAACGCGACGACGAATGCGGGGTATCAGTTGGAAAATTTGCGCCCTGCTTTAGACAGTCTTCGCAGCAAACTGGGTTAAACCCTCTGCGTTACGAGCCGCCCTGCTCTGGTTCAGTTGTATTCAGCCCGGCCAGTTGAGAGATTTCGGCCACCATCCGTTCAGAGTCATCCAGGATCAGATCTTCTGATAGGCCACCTCCTATCTCAGTCATGGGCACCGGGGGCGTGATTTCTGCCACGTTGGCCATCGGTTCATCCAAACTGTCCTCTGGATGGACCCCTCCGCGGCTTTCGATAAACTGATGGGCCTCAGTTCCGCTTAGCGCTGGCAGCGCAGCATGTTCGTTCAAACGAACTGCTCGCAACCCTCCGCACTGGCCCAGCCGCCCAAAACCTGCGCGCGTGCGTTCAATCGTCAGGATCTCGGTTCGGTCTAAACGCGCCCCTCTCAAGGGCAGAATGTCGCCAATTTGCATAGCGGTCAGCGTAGACAACGGCACGGTCATCCGGCACAAAGCCGCGTTCAAGTCGGCTTTCACCACACCCGAGGATTGCTCAAGTCGCGGACCTGGGTGCTCCGGGTCCTCCTCAGCCATGTCAGACACGGTTGGGGATTCTGGCACAAAGACCGAGATATTCCCTTGCCGTATCCCATTGGCCAAATCGACGGTCAGATCAAACACCCGATACGCTTCGTCTGTCAGGGCCAGCGACAGCTCCCGCAGGTTCGCAGCGCGCGATGCATACTCATGACCGTCAAGGCAAACCTGCTCTGCTGTCGGGTCGATCAGGCCAGCGGATCGGGTCAGAGCCGCTTCGACCAGAGGTGCAGACATGGCGGCATCCGTGTCTGTAAATCCCCGCGGGGCCGGATGATCCGGCAAGACCTCTCCGATGGTTTGGGTTTGAACGATGGCGGACACAAGATGCGGGTCAAGGCAAGCCGCTAAACGCCCCACATGCCCCTCAAACACCAGCAACAGCCAATCCGGGCCAATCGCGTCGACCAGATCCTCGGCAGAGCGGCTGGATTGCTTAGCCCCTATCACAGCAAGTGGCAGGTTCACGCGGTCGTTTGCGGCCCGCGCAAACCCCAGGCGCAACGCCCGCAGAACCGAGCGCGGACGGTCACCCAGGTCTTTCTGACCAACGGTCAGCTTTCGTGCCAAAGCGGCATTGACGGTTTCTGACATGACGCCGATCACCAATTGTTCTAGCAACTGGCAATAGGTTTACATCGTCGAACGTTACAAAGTTCTTTATGACCGCTTCACTGCGCCGCTTGCCGATGAGCCAAAGGCAAGCTCAGTCGAAATGCCGCGCCGCCCTGCCCCGGCAGATAGGTGATCTCACCCCCAAGTCGTTGCATGATCTCGCGGCAGATGGCCAGACCAAGCCCTGCCCCACCGGCCTTGTCGACACCAACGCGCGCAAATTTCTCGAACACCATCGAGCGCGCGCCGGGTGGAATGCCACTGCCGTTGTCGATGAAATCGATGATGACCCGCCCGCCAACGTCATATGCTGAAATTGTCAGTACCGGTTCGACCGCGTCACAGTACTTCTGTGCGTTTGAGATCAGGTTTATGAAGACCTGCCCCAACCTGTCTAAATCCGTGTGCAAGACAATCCGCTCGGCAGCGCGTGCGCGCCGTACAGTTATCTTGCGGCCTGCCCCGGCCAATGCGCTGGACACGGCGCGATCCAGAACCGAACGCAAACTATCATCGCTGATGTTAAGGTTGACTTGACCGTTTTCCAAAACACTCAGATCCAACAAATCATCCAGCAGGCGGGTTAGTCGTAACGCTTCGTCGTGGATGATCGTGGCATATCGGGTTTGTTCCTCACCGCTCAGACCTTCGGTGTCGCGCATGATTTCGGAAAACGCCCGGATCGAGGTCATCGGCGTCCGCAATTCATGACTGACCTGACTAAGGAAGTTGTCCTTTTGCGCAGACACCTGTGTGAGTTTGGAATTTGCCTCACGCAGTTGCCGCGCTGTTCGGCTAAGCTCGGAAGACTTCACCTCAAGCTGGCTGGAGTATTCCAGCAATTGCGCGGATTCATCCGCCACAGCCAGCAGATCTTCAACCGACACCGACGCGCCGCCAACGATCTGGCCGATCATTGCGTGGGCCGTGGCCGTCCCAACGGACCCGCTCAACTCGCGTTCCAGACGGCTCAGAAATCCGGGGGTAGGTTCCGGCAATTGTGACCGCCCGCCCTGCTTCTCGGCCTCGGCCTGAAAAAACTCCTGTGCGGGACCAGTGCCCAGAATGCGCTGCGTCATGATCATCAGGTCTTCGCTTTGCGCGACCGAGCCCGTCCAACCGCGCGGAGCGACCGAATGATCGAATACATTGACAAACTGCGCGCCCTGCAGCCGCTCAAGCGGGCTGGGAAAACTCAGCAAAGAGGCCACGCAGAACGCGATTGTGTTCAGCAGCAGCGACCACATCACAGAATGGACCATCGGATCGATCCCCTCGATCCCAAACAGGGCCTGCGGACGCAGCCAGCCAATTCCGAATAACCCGTTCTGCAGCACGCTTTCGGGCATTGATGCCCCACCCATTCCAGGCAACAGCAGGGTGTAGATCCAAAGAACAAACCCAACCGTCAGCCCAACAAGAGCGCCTGTTCGTGTGGCCCCGCGCCAAAAAAGACCACCAACCAAAGCAGGAAGGATCTGGGAAATCCCAGCAAAGGCGATCAAACCGATCGAGGCCAGCGCTGCACCGCCGCCCGACGCCCGGTAATAGAAATAGCCCAGCGCCATAACAACGGCGATAGACACGCGGCGGGCCATCAGAACGATATTGCGAACATCGCCCGAGACCGAGCCCGTGCCTTCCTGTGTGTTCAGCCAGATAGGCATGACGACATGGTTTGACACCATGGTCGATAGCGCCATTGCGGTCACGATTACCATTGACGTCGCAGATGAAAATCCACCGATAAAGGACAACATCGCCAGCCAATCGTTGCCCTGCGACAGGGGCACCGTCAGCACGAACAAATCTGGATTGGCCCCTTCGGGCAGCAGGTCCAGACCCACGACGGCAATCGGGACGACAAACAGGCTCATCAACAGCAGGTAGAGCGGGAATGCCCAGGCCGCGGTTCTCAGATGGCTTTCGTCGTCATTCTCGACCACCATCACCTGAAACATGCGTGGCAAGCAGATAAAGGCTGCCGCCGACAAGAAAATGAATGTCGTCCAGCGCCCGGCATCGACGTTCCACTGTCCAATTTCCGACGCGTCGATCCTTTCCATCATGGGCGCGATACCACCCGCGATGCCCCAGACGACAAAAACGCCGACTGCGATGAGTGCAAACAGTTTGACGACAGCTTCGACCGCAATCGCCGTGACCACCCCGTGGTGGCGCTCATTTACGTCCAGATTGCGCGTGCCAAAGAGAATGGCAAACATCGCCAAACCTGCCGCAACCCAAAACACACTCGAACCTTCGCGGTACAGGCCCGACGGGTCGGCCTCGGCAAAGATCGAGAAAGACAGCGTAATCGATTGTAGTTGCAGCGCGATGTAAGGTGTTCCACCCAACACCGCCAGAATGGTGACGCAGACCGCCAGTGTGTTTGACTTGCCATAGCGCGACGACAGCAGGTCCGCGATCGAGGTCACCCTTTGACTGCGCCCCACACGCACAAGTTTGCGCAACCCCCACCACCAGCTGACCATAACGAGCGTCGGACCGAGGTAGATGGTGACAAACTCTAACCCCGACCGCGCGGCATTGCCCACGGCACCGTAGAACGTCCAGGCGGTGCAATAGATCGACAGCGACAGCGTATAGATTAGGGGAGAGCGCAACCATTTCCCGCGCCCAGCCGCCGCCATGCGATCTGCCGCGAAGGCCACAGCAAACAGAAATACGACGTAGCCCAAACAAACGAGAATCAGAACGTTCACGGTGGTCATCATTCAACCCCTGTGTCTTGATCCTCGGGCGTGGGTAAACGGCGTGCAACAAAGCCAAAGATCAGACTGATCACGATCAGTGCGCCCCAGCAGACGAAGACGTAAAAGATCGCCGAGGACAGTGGCACAGCGGCATCTCCGCTGGATCGATCTGGCCACAGAAGCGGCAGTGCGAACAAAAGCGCTCCTAGAAAAGGCAGCAGCCGGGCAGCGTCCGTCAACCTGCGACGGCGGTAACTTTGACGTTCCAGAAAAACCGAAGGTCGTGCGCCCGGCGGCTGATCTTTGTCGCTCTCGCCTGACATTATAATCGCGTCGCCTGTGCATGAAGATCACGCACAGCCGTCAGCACTTCGGCGTTGGAAAACGGTTTCGTCATAAATCGGCTGACGCCGGCATTTTCCGCCATTTCCCGGTCGCGCGACTGTCCGCGCGCCGTCAGCATCAGCACGGGAAGGCCAGACAGCTCTTCCATCTCTCTGAGATCACGCAGAATATCCATGCCGCTTTTGCCCGGCAGCATGACGTCCAGAATGACCAGATCGGGCTGTGCACCCTGAATTACCTGAAGCGCGTCGGTACCGTCGCCATGAATCTCAACCTGCCAACCCTCGCGGGTCAGCAGGAACCGGATTGCCTCGGCGATATTCGGCTCGTCCTCGATCAACAGAACCTTACGGCTCATATTTTCAGTTCCTCCCAAGACCGGTCGCCCATCCCTTGGCCGGTCTTAGCCAGATTAAGCGTTCTGTCAGGAAAGTGTCAAAAACCTTCGCTTAAAATCGACGGCTCGCGGCGGGCGGAGCAATCATTTCGCGGACAGACACGGCAGTTCGGTCCAACCTCGGTAACTGCTGTTTCGAAAGCCGTCTCCGGCTCGGGACGCACCAACATGACGGATCGATAGGCCGGATCCTGATCGTATCCTGCCAGCGAATTCGGCCAGGCGTAAGCGAAACACTCGAATGTGGCCGAGGTCCGTCCGGTCTGCACAACGCGCTTGCGCACCGGCACCAGGGGGCGGTTCAAAGCTGTGAAAACCGGCCAAAGAGGGCAAGCTTCGCCGTGTCTTGGCATCACAAATCCCGGAATCGGCTTGAGAAACAAGATGCTGCCGGACGCATCGCACAGCACCAAGCCTATCGGGCCAGACACAACACTTTCGGGCAAATACGCCAAGCGTCTAAGGACCGTTGCCATGTCCACGGAAAAATGACGCGCAAGGTCAATCGGATCCGGGGCAGCGTCTTGAACAAACGAAGCAACCGCATCCATTGGCATGGCGCGCGCGTCAGCGCGGAGTGTTTTCAACATATCACGCGCAACGGCCCGGGCCGCCGCAGTGTTAAGCTCGCTCAGATCAACGGTATCGACCTCACCTCCACCCTCCAATTCCGGGAAAGCAAAGTTATGGGCCTGAAAGAACGCTTCGACCTCTTCCAAAGGTACACCGCGCGGGTCGACAGCGGTGTCGCTTTCGTCCAGAAACGTCACCAACGCCTTGGAACTGCCTGCCAACCGTTCGGCATCCTGGTGCAGGTTCTTGTGAAACCTCTCGCGCCATTCAGCCTCGATATCTTTGGTGTCTGCAAGAATCGCGGCCGTAGACCGAATCGCGGCTGCGGTCGACAAGACCTCGTGCATCGAGGCCGCCAACTGGGGATCATGCGTCAGTCGATCAGACAGCATTTCAACATTGCGTTCCAGTGAGACGACACGACGATGCATCTGTGCCAGTACCCCTGCCCAGCCTGGGAAACGCCCGGCGAACTCTTCCAGACCGTCCAACTCGGCCGTCTGACCAACCGCATCATCTGCTGCTTCGCGCAAGGCCGATACCAAGGTGGCCTCGATCCCCTTTGTCAGCACCGAAGGCTCTACCGACAAAGCTGCCGCGATATCCACCAGCAACTTGCCCCCGATCCGACGCCGATTGTGTTCGATCAGGTTCAGGTATGAGGCCGAAATCCCTGCCAATCGAGCCAACTCCGCCTGCCTGAGCCCGGCAATCTGCCGCCTCTCTCGGATACGGCTTCCCGTCAGAGTGCCACGCATGTCTGTATCCTCCTGGCCAAGGTCAAGCCGAGTTTCCGGAATTTATTTTCGAAACATAATATATATTTCCAAAGCTTAGTTCAGAATTTTCAGAATGTATTTACAATCTTGACACCAGCGCCAAGATGATCGCGCAGGTATTGCAGATCGCCATCGCACGATAAGTCGCTTCACCCCTTCTCTTCCGCGCTGTTTCCCGGCACGATACCTGCATGAGCGACCCTGCCTTCGAATATGCTCCCATCGGCCTTGTAGAGCTTGAAAACCGGATTATCCGGCGCTGCAATCTGCAATTCGCGCGCACGTTTGGCGGAGAAGAAGCTGACTATCGCAACATGCCACTGCTGCACCTCTATCCTTCGGTCGCCGATTGGGAACGGATCGGAGAGCGCAGCCTGCAGGTCATGCGCGACACCGGCTATTACACTGACGAACGCGTCATGAGACGGCGCAATGGCGATCTGTTCTGGTGTCGCGCGCGCGGTCGATCATTGACCCCCGATGACCCGTTTCGGCACGGCATCTGGAGTTTTTCGGATATCTCAGAAGAGCGACCTTTGGTTGAATTGACGGTACGTGAACGCGAAGTGGCCATTTTGTCGTGCCGCGGTTTGTCGGCCAAGGAAATCGGCGCAGAATTGGGGCTAAGCTATCGCACGATCGAAGCCTATCGCGCCCGCTTGCTTGAAAAGTTTGGCGCACGAAAACTGTCTGAACTGGTCGCGAAGCTGTCGGGGATGCCCTTGTAGGCCGACTGACCCTTTAATTTAAGCGGCAAACCAGTTCGTGATGGTGCGAGTCGGCGCTTTTCATGCACCGCTGCTTGGCCTATAACGCTGCGTAATTTGATCAGAGCCCGCAAAAACAGACGGGCCAAAGGGGAACCGTCGAGGACACTCATGACAGATACCAAACACGAAGCGGATGTGGCATTCATCAAGGCTCTGGCTGAATTGCTGCGCGAAAACGACCTGACCGAATTGCAGGTCAAACGCGAATACGGCGAAGAAGACAGCCTGAACGTGCGCGTCAGCCGTATGACACAGGCCGTTGCCGCTCCGGTTCAGGTCGCGGTGCCCGCCGCAGCCCCTGCTCCAGTTGCCGCTCCTGCGGCCGCCCCTGCCGCAGCCGAAGCCTCGGCGGCACAGGAAGACCCGGCCAGCCATCCCGGTGCCGTCACCTCACCCATGGTTGGAACGGTCTATATGCAGCCTGAGCCCGGCGCGCCTGCATTCATCTCCGTTGGCGCTGCGGTCTCGGAAGGCGACACGCTGCTGATCGTCGAAGCGATGAAAACAATGAACCACATCCACGCCCCAAAATCGGGCACGATCAAACGCATTCTGGTCGGTGATGGCGACGCTGTGGAATTCGGCACTCCTCTGGTCATCATCGAGTAAGGCAGGCCCATGTTCGATAAGATCCTGATTGCCAACCGAGGCGAGATCGCCCTGCGCGTCATCCGCGCCGCCCGCGAGATGGGGATAAAGACGGTCGCCGTCCATTCCACCGCCGACAGCGACGCGATGCATGTGCGTATGGCGGACGAATCGGTCTGCATTGGCCCTCCTCCCAGCCCGCAAAGCTATCTGTCCGTGCCCGCCATCATTTCGGCGTGCGAGATCACTGGTGCTCAGGCGATCCACCCCGGCTATGGCTTCTTGTCCGAGAATGCCGAATTCGTGCAGATCGTTGAAGACCACGACATCACCTTTATCGGCCCCACCGCCGAGCATATCCGTGTGATGGGCGACAAGATCACCGCTAAGGACACGATGAAAGCACTGGGTGTTCCCTGCGTGCCCGGATCCGACGGTGGCGTTCCCACATTGGAAGACGCCAAGCGCATCGGTGAGGAATTCGGCTATCCCGTCATCATCAAGGCTACAGCAGGTGGCGGCGGTCGCGGCATGAAGGTCGCAATGAACGCCGATGAGATGGAAAGCGCTTTCATGACCGCGCGTGCAGAAGGCAAAGCCGCCTTTGGCAATGACGAGGTCTATATCGAGAAATACCTGACCACGCCGCGCCACATCGAAATTCAGGTCTTTGGCGATGGCAAGGGTAATGCCGTGCATCTGGGTGAACGCGACTGCTCGTTGCAGCGCCGGCACCAGAAAGTGTTTGAAGAGGCCCCAGGCCCCTGCATTACGCCCGAAGAGCGCGCAAGGATCGGCAAGATCTGTGCCGACGCCGTGGCCAAGATCAACTATATCGGCGCGGGCACCATCGAGTTCCTCTATGAGAATGGCGAGTTCTATTTCATCGAAATGAACACCCGCCTTCAGGTGGAGCATCCGGTAACAGAAGGCATCTTTGGCGTCGATCTGGTGCGCGAGCAAATCCGCGTGGCCGCAGGCGAACCTATGTCATTTGGGCAAGACGATCTGGAAATCAACGGCCACGCCATTGAGGTTCGGATCAACGCCGAAAAGCTGCCGAATTTCTCGCCTTGCCCGGGTAAAATTACCGCATATCACGCGCCGGGCGGGTTGGGCGTTCGGATGGATTCAGCGCTCTATGATGGCTACTCGATCCCACCATACTATGACTCGCTGATCGCCAAACTGATCGTGCAGGGCCGCGACCGGGCCGAAGCGCTGGCGCGTCTGGAACGCGCGTTGGGAGAGTTGATCGTGGACGGCATCGATACCACAGTCCCTCTGTTCCACGCCTTGCTGCAAGAGCCCGACCTGCACAGCGGCGACTACAACATCCACTGGCTGGAGCGCTGGCTTGCGGAGAATATGGAATAGTAACCTCCAGGAACCGGAGGGCACTCGTCTTCCGGTTCCTGCATATCCCAGATGAGTCTATCTGCCGAACTTCTGCTGCACGGGTACTCCATCGGCATTTTTCCGATGGCCGAACATCGCGATGATCCCGAGCTGTTCTGGGTCGATCCAAAGTTTCGCGGCGTGTTTCCGTTGGACGGGTTCCACGTCTCGCGTAGTCTTTCACGCCGCATCCGCAATTGCGGGTTCGAAATCACGATCAATCAGGACTTTTCAGGCGTCGTGGATGGCTGTGCTGACCGGGCCGACACCTGGATCAACGCTGAACTGCACGATCTGTACCGCCAATTGCATCAGACAGGCCATGCTCATTCTCTCGAAGTCTGGGACGGGGCCGCGCTTGTGGGCGGTGTCTATGGTGTCACCTTGGGGGCGGCATTCTTTGGGGAAAGCATGTTCTCACGCCGCACGGATACGTCGAAAATCGCCCTGGCCTATCTTGTGGACCGCCTGCGACAAACCGGATTCCACCTGTTCGATACGCAGTTTCTGACCGCGCATCTGGCCTCATTGGGTGCCATCGAAATTCCACGCAGCGCTTACAAAAGAGAACTTGAAGAGGCTCTGAATCTCAGCGCTGATTTCACAACATCAATCCATCAGTCCGCAGCGGGCGTGATACAGCGGATCACCCAGACATCATAACGCGCATGGTCCAGCGCGTTCAAAGCAGGGGATGTCGCAATCATCCAACCGTCAAACAACTGATCAGCTTTCCCGGTTTCCCAAATCGTCAGATAGGCAAACGCGTCACCCGTCGGGTTATCAACCGGATAGCGGCAATCCCCCAGCGCAACATCCAAACCGAACACAGCTTCGGTCTCACCGCTTTGCATTTCAACATCGACGGTTTGACCGCTGACTTTGTCCAGCCCGCGCAACATGGCCCCCGGACCGGACTGGACCTTTTGCTGAGCAACAGCACTGGTCCCGACCATAAGAAGGGCAATCAAAACAGCGCGGATCATTCGCTGGCGTCTCCGGCCACAAACTTGACCAGCAAAGAGATCAGGCTGACCGCGCCTTGCGTATCCTCGATCTCGTCTCCGGCTTCGAAATAGAAAGGCGACCCGCCGGGCATCACTTCGACGAAATTGCCACCCAGCAGTCCTTCGGACGAAATCACAATGGCGCTGTCATCCGGCACCAGAATGCCGTCGGCAATGGTGAAGGTCGTGTCTGCACGATAGGTATCGGGGTTCAACGTGACACCGGTCACAGTTCCAATCTTGACGCCTGCAAGACGGACATCCGTGCCAACACCGACCCCTTCCAGCGACCTGAACGACGCACCAAGCTCATACCCGGCCGCACCCTGCGACAAGCCCGTCGATTGGCTGGCGTAAACGCCAAATGCCAGCGCGCCGGCCAACACGACGCCACCGACAACTACTTCGGTCCAATTATGGCTCGACATCTTCGCCTCGCTTATTCCGGGCTCCAGGCCTCATAATCCTTGCGTTCGACCGGTTCGGCCCGACGCAGCGAACCTGCAGGCGCATAAGCCATAGCAGTGCCGGTCAGGTTTTCCTGATGCGGCTTTTCCCAGGACTTATGCGGCAAAGGCTTATCTGTCGGGGGTTCATCCCAGGTACGATGCAACCAGCCGTGCCATTCGGGGTCAACTCGGCTGGCTTCAGCCTCACCGTTGAAGATTACCCAGCGTTTGCTGTCATCCGCCGTGCGATAAAACACATTGCCTTCATTGTCTTCGCCTACTTTGACGCCTTTTCGCGAAGTATAAATCTGCGTGTTCAGAGTGGACCCGTTCCACCAGGTCACGGCTCGCAAAAGACTGTTCAGGATTCCCATCGGGTGCCTCCGGCTTTTCGGTCGAGAAAAGGTATGGACCAAAGGCTCGCCAAGGTCCAGTGCCCCTGGGCCCGCATGCGTCACTCCGGCAAAAACGCGGTCACTTCAATCTCGATCCTGTATTTCGGATCGATCAGCCCACATTCAATCATTGTCGCAGCCGGAGGATTTGCGCCGAAGGTCTCTGCCAGGATCGGCCAGCACGGTTCAAACTCTGTACGATCCGGCAACATGTATGTCACCCGGACCACATCCTTGAATCCTGCACCGGCCTTTTGCAGAGCCGTTTCAATGATGCTCAACGCGGAACGGCACTGCGCGACAACATCTTCACCCTGCCCGACTGTTCCGGCCACGTGGACCCAGCCGCCCGCGACAACCGCACGACAGTATCCAACTTTCGCTTCAAATTCACCACCGGATGAGATCCGTTGAATCGCCATGCTGCTTCCTCGTTATTGATAGAGAACCGCTGACCGCTGCAACCAACAACGAAAAGGCAATCGCCAATTCAAAGGCTGCAACAGTCTTGGGGACGCTTCCCATACGACAGCGGGGGCAGAGCCCCCTACTGTCTTGTCAAACCCAATGGCCGCGAACGGGCATTTAACCTGCTGATGCCGATTCCGGCGCAGCGTCAGCGTAGATGAACAATGGTTGTGACTCGGACGAGACCGCCTCTTCGTTCACGACAACTTCACTGACGTTCTTCATGCCCGGCAGTTCGAACATGGTATCCAGCAGAATGTCTTCCAGGATCGACCGCAAGCCTCGTGCACCGGTTTTGCGCTCGATCGCCTTCTTGGCGATAGATTTCAGAGCATCGTCCGTGAAGTCGAGTTCGACATCTTCCAATTCGAACAGGCGCTGATACTGCTTGACCAAAGCGTTCTTGGGCTTGGTCAGGATCGTGACCAATGCGTCTTCGTCCAGATCTTCCAACGTTGCCAGAACCGGCAAACGTCCCACAAACTCGGGGATCAGGCCGAATTTCAGCAAATCTTCAGGCTCAAGATCCTTGAAAATCTCGCCTACGCCACGGTCGTCATTGTCACGCACATCCGCACCGAAACCCATGGCCGACCCTTTGCCGCGCTGCGCGATGATCTTGTCCAGACCGGCAAAGGCGCCGCCGCAGATGAACAGAATGTTGGTCGTATCCACTTGCAGAAATTCCTGCTGCGGATGTTTGCGTCCACCTTGCGGCGGAACACTGGCCACGGTGCCTTCCATCAGTTTCAGCAAGGCTTGCTGCACGCCCTCGCCCGAAACATCCCGTGTGATTGACGGGTTCTCGGACTTGCGCGTGATCTTGTCGACCTCGTCGATATAGACGATGCCGCGCTGCGCGCGTTCGACGTTGTACTCGCTGGCCTGAAGCAACTTGAGGATGATGTTTTCAACATCTTCGCCCACATAGCCCGCTTCGGTCAGCGTGGTTGCATCGGCCATGGTGAATGGCACGTCCAAGATACGGGCCAGTGTCTGTGCCAGAAGGGTCTTACCGCACCCAGTCGGGCCAATCAGCAGGATGTTGGACTTTGCCAGTTCAATGTCGCTGCCGGCTTTCTGAGCATGGTTCAGACGTTTGTAGTGATTGTGCACCGCAACGGAGAGAACGCGCTTGGCGGTTGCCTGCCCGATCACGTAGTCGTCCAGAACCTCGCAAATGTCTTTGGGCGTGGGGACACCATCAGACGACTTCAGCCCGCTGGCCTTGGTCTCTTCACGGATGATGTCCATGCATAGCTCGACACATTCGTCACAGATGAACACGGTCGGGCCCGCGATCAGTTTTCGCACCTCATGCTGGCTTTTCCCGCAGAAACTGCAGTAGAGCGTGTTCTTCCCGTCGCCGCCTGAATTCGTCGCCATGATCTACCTTTCGGGCCTCGTCCCAGCACCCCGGCAGGGATGCGCTTACGCCTGTTTGTGCAGCTTAGGCCAGCACTCTGGCGGCTACAATCTCAAAATGACCCCCGCGCCGATGGCGCGGAGTACTGATCTTAAGCCTCTTCCGTGTCCATTTTCGCACGGTTTTCGACGATTTCATCGATGTGGCCCCAGTCTTTCGCTTCTTCCGGGCTCATGAAATTGTCACGGTCCAGCGCCTTTTCAACCGCCTTTTTGGTCTGCCCGGTATGACGCACATAGATGTCATACAGGCGATCCTTCAGCTTTTGCGTTTCGGCCGCATGGATCATGATGTCGCTTGCCTGACCCTGATAACCACCGCTGGGCTGGTGAACCATGATCCGGCTGTTGGGCAGCGAAAACCGCATCCCTTTCTCACCACCAGCCAGCAGAACCGAACCCATCGAAGCTGCCTGACCGATCACCAATGTGGAACATTTCGGCTTAATGTACTGCATTGTATCGTAAATCGACAAACCGCTTGTCACCACACCACCAGGAGAATTGATGTAGATCGAGATTTCCTTATTCGGGTTCTCGGCCTCCAGATGCAACAGCTGCGCAACGACCAGATGGCTCATACCATCGTGAATTGGGCCGTTGATGAAGATGATCCGCTCTTTCAGCAGACGCGAGAAAATATCGTAAGCGCGTTCGCCCCGGCTGGTCTGCTCGACGACCATGGGAACGAGCGTATTCATGTAAGTATCTACGGGATCGAACATTCTGAACCTGCCTGCTTTGCTATGGATCGGGACACTACCCCAACAAGTATTACCCGAGTCTTAGTGTCGGCTCGGGGGGGCTGCAAGGGGGGCAAGTGAGAACGATGCAGGAAAGTGGGGTGTGAACAAATCTGCGCAGAGTAGGCCACGTCGTTCACACTCCGGAATGGTCGAAAATGTGCAACCTCCACCCTACGGTCGTGGTCGACGGGGAAAGAGAGCTTCGGTTTCCCGTTCACTCATCACGGTATTTTGATTTATACATATAGTGCAAAATGCCCGAAACATGTACGTAGCTGTAACACGGCATCAACGCGTTGTGATATGATAACGTAACTTTAAGAATGGGTTGGCAAGGAACAAGATCAATGGCACTTCCCCAACTATCACGGGACATGACCCCTGAAGACTTTGACCGCATGGTCGAAAACGCCACTCGTGCGTCCAATTTTCTAAAGGCAATCAGCCACGAAGGGCGCTTGATGATCTTGTGTCACCTGGTGTCAGGCGAGAAGTCCGTAACAGAATTGGAAGAGCTTTTGTCCGCTCGGCAAGCCGCCGTGTCCCAGCAGTTGTCACGTCTGCGCCTGGAAGGTTTGGTCATCCCACGACGGGAAGGAAAAGCGATTTACTATCGATTGGCAGACGACCGTCCCCAGCGGATGCTCGAAGTTATCTACGAACTGTTCTGTGGCGAAGACGCCTCCTAACGGCTGGTTTCATTGGCGGGAAACTGCTACCGAAACGCCATCGAGCACGAAGGAGACGATTATGATCCGTGTAATTCTTATTGGCCTGAGCCTGTTTGCCCTTACCGCCTGCGAGACTGCAAAAGGTGCGGGCAAAGACATTGAAAAGGCCGGGGACGCCATCCAGGACGCTGCGACAGACGTGCAGGAGAACCTGTAAGCGTTCGTTGGCCTTGCGCAGTGCAACGATCTTTTTCGCAAAAGACGGATTACTGCGCCTGACGCAAAAGCACGCGCCACGGTTGCGCAGCCTCAAAGCGGCTTTTTTCTAAACACAAAATCGGGGCTCTTTTGCACGCGCGAAAGAGCCCCGTTCCCGTTCATCTGGGGGTGAGTGGTAGCCTGTATAAAACCTTAAACCGGCAAAGGAAAAGGCGTCAGGTGCGAAGACGTTGTCTTTGCGAGTACCCTTTCGGATACGCCTGACGCCTTACCGGGTCGATGCGCCCCAAGGAACGCTCCGATCCTTTTGCCTCAGCCCCTTTTGGGGGCTGTGACCACTGCTGCAACCCCTAAGGGTCACGCAGCTTGCATCGGTCGTCAAAGAGGATAGTCAACTGGCGCGGGCTCATCGCCCGATCACAACTGACCTTAACGGTAAGTCTTTGAAGATCCAAGACAATCCTAAGATTCTCTCAACCTCTCCAAACCTCTGGACCTTTGCTTACCGCCTTCGGTTCCGAGGACCCTAGGCGATGTATGCACAGTTGCATTCCCGTCCGCGCCCGGCAAGAAAATAGCACTGCAGCATGAAAAATAGACGGGGATAAAGTGTTGATATCCGGCGGGACATTTCTGTGGATAATCCGAGAAAGCGCGACACCGTGCAGGGTTGAACGGATGCTTGACCAAACGTCACGCGATCGCCCTTTTTTCAGACAATGCTGCAAGTGCAAACAGAGCCGCACGGCCCTTTAGGTGAAAACTGCCGCGTTTAGTCACCTGTCAGAGCCCTAAATTATCGAATCGTTAAGCCGAACAGCCCGATATTTCGCCGCACCATTTCAATTGCCAGCACCCCGAGACCGCCTTGGACCGTGTGAAAGCACTTGTCGCGTATGATGGTTTCAGTACTGAGAAGCGGTCCGACCCGGCCGACGACCGGCCACTGTGCCGTGTCCACGGCGAGGCGGCGGTCCAAACCCCCTACGGTCCGACCGGGTCGGAACCGCTTCAGTTCACCTGTCGTTCCAGAACGGTGCTGTACGTCGTCCCGGTCCGCAGGCTACGGAAATCCGCATAGATCCTCCCATCTTCGTACCGCGCATCAATCAGCGCGTTCACTCCAATATCCGGTTCGTTCGAGCTTTCGACGATTCCGATCTTCCCCGAACCGTCCAGACTGATTGAGCCGGTGGCCTCATACAGCGTCCAGTCATCCATGGCATTACGCCGCCACATGCTGGGACCCCAGAAAACGTTGTCCTGCTGAGCCTGTATGTCGAGCACCCATTCCGACTGATTGAAACGAGGCAAATCGCTGGTGCCTGAATTCGAAGGCGACACGGTGGACTGAGTGGCGGCCCAGGTACCACGCAGGTCTGGTGTGTTATCTGCCATTGCCGCTGTTCCAAGGGTGAGGGTCGTGGCCAAAGCGGCTGCTCCGGCAGTCATGTATCTGGTCATAGGCTCTCTCCTTCTGTCTGCCGAACAGATTGGGAGGGCGCGTGGCGGTTACAACTTACCTAAAGTAAACTTCACAAACCGTTCAGGTTACGGGGCGCGGGAACCAATCAACACATACTGAAAACTCGCCTTTTTCCTTCCCACGGCAATCAACTCAACTTAAAGACTGGGTTCGATACACCCGGCCAGCCCGGCAGGAAAAAGCAAAAAGGCCCAAATGCACTTTCCCAAACGACACCATCGCGCCTTCAAAAGTGCAGTTCGGCGCTTCCGAAGTGAGTTTTCGCAGTTTGTGCTGGAACAAAGCGGCTCTGAAGTGCTGTGCGGGCCGATGAAAGGCTTTCGCTTTACCGAAAACGCCTTTTGGGGCGGGCACTCTGATACCGCCACAAAGATCTTTGGCCTTTATGAGCAGCAGAATCTTGGCATTCTGAGCAACTCGGAAAAATCCGTGCTGGTGGATATTGGCGCGGCCGATGGCTTTTGGGGCGTTGGCCTCGTCTCGACCGGAAACTTTGAGAAAAGCGTGTGCTTTGAGGTATCGGCCAAGGGCCGTGAGGTCATCCGCGAGACAGCCGAGCATAACGGTGTCGGCGACCGCGTGACCGTATTTGGCGACGCGCTGGATAACACCGCCGAGAATATCGCAAGCGTTGCCCCCGAACCTGGTGACATTTTCTTTCTGATCGACATCGAGGGCGTGGAATTCAGCCTGCTGACCGAAGACTTCCTGACCCAGTATCGCCAGTCGGAATTCCTGATCGAACTGCATCCTCAGATGGTCGAGAACGGCCCAGCCAAGCTGAGGGCCATCGAAGATTTTTGCGGTCAGTATTTTCAGGTCACTTATGTGGACGGCAGCGTTCGCGACACGTCAGAGATGGATAAAATCCTCAAGCTGGGGGATGATTTCAAATGGCCGATCATCTCGGAAGGGCGCGGGTTTCCGATGCAATGGCTGCATCTGGAGCCGCGCGGATAAGGTATTTGGCCTGAGCGAACAGAGCGCGTCAGGCCCAGGCCAGCGCCGTGCCGATCAGAACCAGAGCGATCCCCGCAACTTCGCGGTATGAGAAGTTCTCGCCAAACAGAAAGAATGAGGCGACGGCGATCAGAATGACCTCGGCCCCCAGAATACCCGTATAGATGATGCCCAACCGCTCCTCACGCAGGGCAGCGAGTTCCAGCGTTGCGGCGGCCAGCAATGTCGCGACGATCAGAAGGGTCAGACCCACACCGGGGATCTTCCACCAGAACTTCATCGAGATCATGGCCACGGAATAAAGACCCGCCGACCCAAGGGCGATGAGGGGGATCATGGATGTGGACATCTGGGCCTCCTGCCGAGGTTGCCGTTAGGTCAAGTGTAGCAGGTGGGCGGGTTTGGGGCTGTGAGGTTGGTCACACCCATCCAAATCATCCGTAGGGCGGGCTTCAGCCCGCCATCAAACCAATCCGATCCATGCACATCGGCGTTGGGTCAGGTGAGTGGCGGGCTGAAGCCCGCCCTACAGCGATTGAAACTCGTTTGATCAGCAGAACTCAGGGCAGCGCCGGCCCGATGGGAGGCGCAAACGCGCCGCCCCATGGGCGCGGATCGGCGCATCCCGGCGGTGCCGCCGGGCAAATGTTCACATTTTAGTCCAGAACTCTGGTCAATATCATTATGAAACAATTTACTTAGACCCGGGCAATCTCGGGAGAAACGGGAGGGCGGCTCTTATTTTTTCGTAGTATTTTTTTACAATCCCGGGACTACTGGATTCCACCAAACCAAGAATTGACGCCACGCTTCCCGCGGTACCCAATGCAACTGCAGGATCGACGGCAATAAAGAAACTAGTAACAAACAGAAAGCGACCAAGCATTATTGAGCCATTTTTGATTGCTTCTACACGCCTGCGGCGCAAAGCTTTCTTCCGTTCTGGATCGCTGGTCAGTATTTCCGCTTCCGCTTGCTCTTCGATCTCGCGGCCGATATCTTTCAGGAGAGTAGAAATATCGCTATCAAAGAGCGTTTGCCCATCGCTATCCTTTGCATTTTCAATAACTTGCGCAACTTCCTGAAACTCTTTTCCACTCGGCAAGTCCGCGTCGTCCGGGACATGAGCGGCATCTACTTTTTGAGCTTTAGCCAACGCTTCTTTGTAATGAAGACGCATTAGTTCATTGTGATCCGCCGCAAAACCATCGAGCGATTGACGATCCCAATCGTTTACTCCAAAAACAATGTCGTCGTTTGAAGAAGCCCTGAAAATGTTAGTTCCTAGACGAAACAGTTTTCGGGGGTTGGGGCGCTTTTTCTCTGTTTCTTTAGCGTAATACTTTAATGCTTCGACCATACGCGAAACGTTTGCGTTTGCACCTTTTTCCAAAGAAAGAGCGAGGTCTTCAGCTTGAGAGCCTAAACTCTCCAACAGGTCCTTTTTGTCTTGCTCAATCTCCTCGATTTCGGCTTCAACTACATCTAGATTGAATGGTACCGCGACTACTCTTTGTTCTTCTGCATCAAATCTAAAATCTGTAAGTGCAGCATCCAAAATCGAATTATCGGCAGTTTTCTTGGCTTCTACTGCATCCAGCTCTACATCCAAGTTTCGTTTACCTTGGAGCTTTGTAGCTTCACGGTCCCTGAAAAACCTAATTGCGCCAACAAGCCTCAGTCGGGTATTTTTATTTGGATAAGTTTCGCTGCGCTCATAATTCCCGATAGTCGCCTGAGAGACACCGGTTTTGTCACCCCACTCCTTTTGAGTGCCCACTCTAAATCGAACTTTCTTGAAGTCCTTATGATTGAAAATATCTTGCTCGACTAATTGCTCGTTCAGCTTATCGAGCGCAGTCACGTTTCTCAATATTGTGGTTTTTCGCCAACGAATGATTTCTTGGAGAAGATCTGAACCTTCTTTGCTCCAATCAATTTTGAAGTCTTCCATTAGTTAACTTTCAGAGATTTGGGGTTTGCGACCCAAGTTTGAATTTTAAAAGATAGAGAAACCAAATCAAAAAACGCCTCAATACGGTTTCCCTAAAACAGCTCAAAACAGCCTCAACTATCCATCTTCAACGCTGAGATGAACGCCTCCTGCGGGATATCCACCTTCCCGAACTGGCGCATCTTCTTCTTACCCGCCTTCTGCTTGTCCAGCAGTTTGCGTTTCCGCGTCGCATCGCCTCCGTAGCATTTGGCGGTCACGTCCTTGCGCAGCGCCGAGAGGGTCTCGCGGGCGATGACCTTGCCTCCGATGGCGGCCTGGATCGGGATTTTGAACATGTGGCGCGGGATCAGGTCTTTGAGCTTTTCGCACATCGCCCGGCCCCGCATCTCGGCCCGGTCGCGGTGGACCATGGTTGACAGCGCATCGACCGGTTCGTCATTCACCAGCACCGACATCTTGACCAGATTATCCTGCGTGTAGCCGGTCATCTGGTAGTCGAACGAGGCATAGCCCTTGGTCACCGATTTCAGGCGGTCGTAGAAGTCAAAGACAACCTCGTTCAGCGGCAGGTCATAGACGACCATGGCGCGGCTGCCCGCATAGGTCAGGTCCAGTTGGATGCCCCGGCGGTCCTGACACAGTTTCAGCACATCGCCGAGGTACTCGTCAGGCACCAGAATGGTCGCCTTGATACGCGGTTCCTCGATATGGTCGACCTTGGACGGGTCGGGCATGTCGGCGGGGTTGTGCAGCTCGATCATCTCGCCGTCTTTCATGTAGACGTGATAGATCACCGACGGCGCGGTTGTGATAAGCTCGATATCATATTCGCGTTCAATGCGGTCGCGGATGACCTCAAGGTGCAACAGGCCCAGAAAGCCGCAGCGGAAGCCAAAGCCCAGCGCGGCCGAGGTTTCCATTTCAAAGCTGAAGCTGGCGTCGTTCAGGGCCAGCTTGTCGATGGCGTCGCGCAGGTCTTCAAATTCGGCCGAGTCCACAGGAAACAGGCCACAGAACACCACCGGCTGCGCGGGTTTGAACCCGTCCAGTGCGTCCTCAGTCCCGTTGCGGTCATTGGTGATAGTGTCACCGACGCGGGTGTCGCGGACCTGTTTGATGGATGCGGTCAGAAAACCGATCTCACCGGGGCCGAGGCTGTCGACCATCTCCATCTCGGGCCGGAAGACTCCCACACGGTCCACATGGTGCAGGGTGTTGTTCGACATGAACTTGACCCGCATCCCCTTTTTCAATGTACCGTCCATGATGCGGACCAGAACGATCACGCCCAAATAAGCGTCGTACCATGAATCCACCAGCATCGCCTTGAGCGGCGCGTCCAGATTGCCCTGCGGTGCGGGCAGCTGTTTCACGATGGCTTCCAGCGTTTCGTGGATGCCCTGCCCCGTCTTGGCGCTGACCTGAATGGCGTCGGTCGCGTCAATGCCGATCACGTCTTCGATCTGTTCGGCCACGCGGTCGCAGTCGGAGGCAGGCAGGTCGATCTTGTTCAGCACCGGTACGATTTCGTGGTCGGCATCAATGGCCTGATACACGTTGGCCAGCGTCTGCGCCTCGACCCCTTGGGTCGAGTCCACAACCAGCAGCGATCCCTCGACCGCACGCATGGACCGTGAGACCTCATAGGCAAAATCCACGTGGCCGGGGGTGTCGATCAGGTTCAGCACATAGTGCTCGCCGTCATCCGCCGTATAGTCGATGCGAACCGTGTTGGCCTTGATTGTGATACCGCGTTCGCGCTCAATATCCATGCTGTCGAGCAGCTGTTCCTTCATGTCGCGATCCTTGACCGTTCCGGTCTCTTGGATGAGCCGGTCAGCAAGGGTGGATTTGCCATGGTCGATATGCGCGACGATGGAGAAATTGCGGATATGAGCGAGGTCAGTCATGGGTTGGGGATATGTAGAGGAATCGTGGGTTGGTCAATAGAAACGCGTCGAGTTTTG
>NZ_JBXWSB010000058.1:0-27439 GCF_059613205.1 Ruegeria sp. BHSB064 | reverse complement strand
CAACTTGCCGTAACTTCGAGACAATCTCTTCCGGCTTTGGTCGCTTGTTCGCCATTCTTAGTCCTCCGTTTCCTAAACATAGGGGCGGACCAATTCAGTTGGGGAGGCTCACCAGCAACTGAATTTGCTCAGTTTTTTGAGGTAAGCGTCCGGGAATTAACAGCACCATGACAACTATTGTCGGGGCCGGATTCGGTTGGCTTCACAACTAATTTGCTTTGACCCGCAGCATCTCTTGGTGAATGAGTTGAGCAACAGCGAGATCCTGTGCGCCCAGCCCTGTAAGGTCTACAACAGTTATTTCGGAAGGATCGATCCGCTCTCCTGTCAGACAGTCACCGAGGGTCACGAATGAGTCTCGTCTTATCGTATGCTCTCTCAGTCCTGATGAGAACTCGCCCAGACGACTGCACTGGTCTGCGTCATCGACGATAAGCCGCCCGCAACGCGACAATAACGTGCTTTCCAGCTCCTGTTTTCCGGGCGTGTCGGACCCAAGTGCAACAATGTGGGTTCCTGGCCTGATCCAATCGTTTCGAACGATTGGGTTTGTTGCGGGTGTCGTCGTGATTATTCGGTCTGAGCTTCGGCAAAGCGTCTCAATATCCGTACCTTCAATCTGAACACCCTTTGGGGAAAGCTGGTCTACGATCTTTTGAACCTTTGTTTTGTCCCGCCCCGCGATAAGTACCCGGGTTGGCGCCTCAAGAAACCTGGACCATTCGGCATGAAGCAATGCCTGCTGTCCGGTCCCGAGAATGCCAATTGTTCCATCTGAACGAAATGGGCGCAGGTTTGCTGCCAGGATTCCTGCTGCAACGGTTCTCCATGCGGTCATCCAGCCGTCGTCCCTGAAAAGAGCCAGCGGCTCGCCCGTCTTGGCAGACAGTAGCAGGGACAGGCCATTATTGCTAGGCAGTCCGAGTTGTGAATTGTGATAAAAACCAGTGGCGACCTTAATACAGAAGTATGGATTGGCCGATCCGGAGGCAGCTTTGACATGACAGTCGCCGAACATTGGATCGCCGCTCTCTTCAAAAACCAGGTGCATCGGCTTTGGAGATATTGTTTCACCGCGAGCGTGGGAAATCAAAGCGGACTTCACCGATTCCATTACTGCGATGGGAGAAATCAACGGTCGAATGTCGTCAATATCAAGGACCTTCATGGCGAAATCGCATCCAGGTTACTTTCGACAAAACGTCTCATTGCAGCAAGCCCGTCCGTCATGTTTTTGCGTCCAAATCCGATCCGGAACCGATCTAAGGGCGTCGGCAAAAGCTCCGATTGGTATAAAGAGGGTGGAAGTAATAAGACGCCTTCGGCCTCCAAAAGTTGTGCACAGAAAGCTTCTGCACCTATCTTTCCGCGAAACACAGGCCAGGCGACGCAACTTCCGTCCGGCCTTTGCCAATCGAACAGTTCAGGGTAATCGGCAAAAAACGCGTCCAGTTGATCGAGGTTGTCTCGCACAATGGCACGGTTGCGTTCCAACAGCTTCTCGCCTTCACGCATTGCGAGTGTCGCAAGCCATTCACTTGGTGCGGCGCAGCAGATCGATAGGTAATTTTTGTATTTATTGATCCTTGAAAGAACATCTACATCCTGACTGGCCAGCCACCCGACCCTGAGTCCGGGAAGTCCGAAGGCCTTCGAAGTTACGTTGAGCGAGATTGCTTTCTCGTAAACATCTGCTGCGGGCGCCATTCTTCGTTCGGGGTCAGTCTCTAGGCCCCGGTAAACCTCATCCGAAAATAGCCAGAGCCCGTGAAATCGACAGATCTCAATGAGCTCCTCGTAAGTTTCCGGTCGAAGCGTTGCCCCGGTCGGATTATTTGGAAAGTTTATTGAGACAAGCTTGGTCTCGGGCCTGATGGCCGCCCGCAATGCATCAGGATCAAATTGCCAGTCCAGCTCGGCGCGCAGTGCAACCCCACTGGTATCACAAATGTCCAACGGTACGGTTTCGGCAGCCTGATAATTGGGAACAAACGCTATGGCGTGGTCATCCGGCTCAAGCAGCGTCCGCATCGCGGCGTAGATCCCCTCCTGGGCGCCGCTGAGCGTCATGATATTCTCTGGTCCCAGCGGTTGATAAAACGCGCTGAGCACCTGGCGCAGCGCTTCTGCTCCCATCGTCTCGGTGTAACCAAGGTGAATTTCACCAAGGCTGACGGTGGAGTCCGGTGCAACCAATTGCAGTAGCTCTGCGATCGTCATGCTGTCAGCATCCGAGGCCGTCATGTGATAACGCGCTGAGAATTCCCATTGCGCGAAGAACGTTTCCAATCCAAAATCTCGCATTGGTAGTTTCCTTCCTCAAAAGTCCACTTCGGCCTCTGATGGCGAGGGGGTTTACCTGAACAGTTGCCCTTCGTCATTCGACTGCCTTCGTCCTGCACTTTTTTGATGTGAGAACAATTCGGCCGTTCCGCTGGAATCAGAGTTTTCTGTCACATGCGCATGTCCCAGATCATTTTTAGCGCTACGGCGACCAAGAAAACGCCAAAGGCGATCTTGAGATGCCTACCCGGCAATCGATGTGCCAAAGCGACGCCAATTGGCGCGCCAACAACCGAGAATGGAACAATTGATACAAACGCGGCCAGGCTGACGTAGCCGAGGGCGAGTGGCCCCGTACCATTATCTCCCCAACCGGCCAGGACGTATCCGATCACTGCTGGTATTGCGATCAGGGGGCCGAGGCCGGCGGACGTGGCGACGCTTTGGTGCATGGGCTGTCCGAACGACGTCATGAACAAGTTGTTCAGGTTTCCGCCGCCGATGCCCATGAATGTTGATATCGCACCGATGCCAAAGCCAACCGCATTGGTCACTGGGGGAGGTGGCAATTCCGGGGCGATGGACCATGATTCGGGCAGCAGCAGCATCCTTGCCGCAATGGAAAAGGCGACCAAGATAAACACATAGCGTAGAAAGTCGCCTGGTACGAAACCTACAAGGAAAGAAGCTGCAACGACTCCAAGTGGTACATAAAACCGCCATCGCCGTAACAGTGACGGGTTACCCAGTACCCTATTACTATGTGCGGAATAGCTTCGAAGTGCTGTCGGAATAATAATTGCAAGCGAAGTTCCAACAGCCAAATGCGCGACATGTTCGTCTTGAACGCCAAGTATCGCGAATATGGTCTGAAGTATGGGGACCAGAATAGCGCCACCGCCAATGCCGAAGACCCCTGAGAGCACCCCAGCCAGCAAACCTGCCCCGGAACACCACCCAAACATGACGACGATGTCACTTACAGGAAACTCAGCGATCATGGACGTCGGCGTACAATGAGGACAGAGGCATCCGAATGGCGCGCGAGCCTCGCCGCGTTCGGCCCAAGAAGAAACGTGCCATAAGCGGCCTTGCCCGCCCCCGTTATGATCAGATCCACACCAAGGTCACGTGCCTTATCAAGGATTGAACTGTAAACCCTCCCGTCCGCGATGTGGAAATGGACATCCGCGGATTCGGGCAATGAGCCGGCATAGCCCTCTAGCGTTTTTCGTACATGCGCCCGGTGTTTCCTCGTCAGGTCCTCCGGCACGAACTGCGACAATGGCCCTAGAGCGTCTTGTGTCGGAATAACGCTCATCAGGTGCACGGAAGCATCAAGCGCGGCCTCCCTGGCAACTGCCGGCTTCAGTCTGGACCAATTGCCCTCCTCACTGGGGTCGACTGCGACAAGAATGGTGCGTGACATGGCTATCTCTCCAGCAGGGCGTCAGGGAGCCATAGCGCCAATTGAGGGAACACGGTCAAGATGACCACTCCGACAACCATGAGACAGAACATCGGGAAAGCGGCACGGGCAATGAAGCCAAGATCGCGCCCCGTCATGCTTTGAACGAGGAAAAGATTGAAACCCACGGGCGGGGTAATCATCGCCATCTCTGCGACCAGGACGACGAAGATGCCAAACCAAATCATGTCGATGCCAGCCTGCCTTACCAGCGGTTCGATCACGGCCATGGTAAGAACAATTGAGGATATTCCGTCGAGAAAGAAACCGAGGATGACGTAGAAGACGGTAAGTGCAGCAATCAACATCCATGGTGAGAGATTCATTCCGCCAATCCATTCTGCCAAAGCCCGTGGCAACCCGGTAAAGCCCATCGCGAGCGTCAGGAAGGCCGCGCCAGCGACCAGAAGCATGATCATGGAGGTCGTTTTTGTCGCTCCCATTAATCCGTCGATAAAGGTCGCACGCGTCAGGGAACGTTCAAAGAGAGACAGAAGCAACGCCCCAAGTACACCAATCACCGCGGCTTCCGTCGGGGAGGCTATGCCTGCATAAATCGAGCCAATTACGGCGAAAATCAGCATCGCAACTGGTGCAAGGTGAACAAGCCCGGCCAGTTTTTCGCGTGCACCAGCACGTGGTTCGCGCAGGGCACTTCCTGTCCTGCTGAACCTCCCCCAGAGATAGATGTAGCCCATAAAGAGCGCTGCAAGCATGATGCCAGGGAGGATGCCCGCCATGAACAGGCGAGTGATCGAAACCTGCGCCGTTACACCGTAAACAATCATGATGATCGAAGGCGGGATCAGCAGGCCCAGCGTCGACGCCCCGGCCAACGTTCCATAGGCCATGTTGTCCGGATAGCCTCGGCGTTTCAGCTCTGGCACCGTGATCTTGCCTATTGTGGCCAGCGTAGCGGCAGAAGACCCGGAGATCGCCGCAAATGTCGCACAGCCGACAATGTTAATGTGGATCATACCGCCCGGAAGCGATCGCATCAGCGGGGCCAATCCCTTGAAAAGGCCGTCGGACAACCGGGATCGAAAAAGGATTTCTCCCATCCAAATGAAAAGAGGCAACGAAGCCAATCCCCAACTGTCGCTGTGTGACCAAATCGTTGTCGCCAGAGCATCCCCTACGGGACGTGAGGTGAACAAGCTCATTGATATCAAGCCAACACCCATCAAGGCCAAGCCGATCCAGAGCCCAAGTCCAAGAAGGCCGAAGAGGGCTACGATCATCAATATCGCTAGTGTGGTTTCGGCCAATCTTTGTGCCTCCGGTTCTTGGGTTAGGCAGTTGCAGTTTCTTGCTTTGACACTGGACTGGCAGTTTGAAACAGCATTCCCACCCCATTCTCTGAGGCTTGCCCCAGCATATTCAGACAGTTCCACATCGAGGCCTGATTGGAGCAGATGACTGGCTTGCCAAGCCTGGCCTCGGCAGCATCGATGATGTCGAGTGCGCGGAGGGCGCCACAGCTCAGGAAGACCACGTCCGCTTGGTCTCGGTCGGCATACTCGGCAAATTCGATCAGGCTATCTGGCGTCACCGCATTCATTTGCATGTCGTTGGCAAGCGAAAGGCTTTCGCGCGAAGCGCAGGCGAATCCGTTGCGCTCGAGAACCTCGGCCTCAATGTCTGTTATGTCCTGCGTATAGGCCGTGCCAAGTGCTACGGTCTTGGCATTCAATGCCTCAAGAGCGATAAGCACCGAAGTAAAGAGGCTCGTCGCCCGCACCCCTGGCCGCAGATTTTCGATTTTTTGCGTGATATGGTTCTCACCAATGATAAAGCTCGCAGCGGTGCAATTGAAGCAGATGACATCGAGGTCGCTGCGCCCGGGCATTAGCACCGAGACCGCTTGATCTAGTGATGCCTCAACCGCCCGCAGATTCTCAACCGTGCAATTTTTGGGCATGTTGACGCGCGAAAAATGCACGCCCACAGTCGGCGGTTTCAACCGAAACATGTCCCTTTCTGTAAGGTCTGCATTTGCGACCGCCAGAAATCCGATCTGCCCGGCGGAATGAGGACCCGCGTCGAACTGGGGCTGGAATCCCGGGTGTTCGGTTCGTAAATCCATGGGCTACTACTCCCAGCTTTCTGACGTGTGCTCTGCTGCCAGTCCTTCAAGATCTCCGCGTAGAAGCGCCCTGAGAGTGGCGAGCCCCAATACAACAGCAAACAATGAAAAGCCGGCAGCGAATGGAGCTTGGGGAATCCAGATCAATATCCCGTCCGAGCCATCGCTTCGGTCCTCAAATTGGTAAGACACGATGGTCATTTTGACGAGGAACCAGGCAAGATAACCGCTCATCGCGGTTGATATGCAAAGAACCACCACTTCAAGAACGTAGCGTGCTCGCCCTTGGAGTTGGTCGACGAGCAATTCAACACGAATGTGCCCGTGTTGCCCGAATGTATAGGCCATTCCAAAAGCCCCCGCGATAGCAAGGCAATAGGCCGCGTAGTCGGTCAGCCCGGGAACATAGGCGCCACCGAGTCGGCTAATGATGCTCGTGATGACAAGGCCTGTCAGCACGACAATGGTCAGTGCTGCAACCATCCCACTTAGTCGCGAAATCGTCGAGATGGCGATATCAAGAACCCTGATCATGGCAAGCACTCGTTTGATGCGTCGCCGACGCGAGAAGCCTCGGCGACTCTCCGATTTTCGATAGTCAGTTTGCGGCGAGATATGCTGACAATGCGGCAGCTGCAGTTTCGCTCGCTTCGGCTTTCCATTCTTCAGCCATCGTTTGACCAATGCTGGCAAAAGAGGCTGCAAGCGCTTCTGAAGGCTGCTCTACGTTGATGCCGTTTTCAGCCATCGTGGCGTTGTAGTTTTCCGTTATCTCGCGGGCGGTTTGCCAGACGGATTCCTCTGCATTATTTGCCGCTGTGAGGATGACTTGCTGAGTTTCCGCATCCAGACCGTTCCACGCGTCTAGATTGACAATCACAGCACTTTTAGGGAGCCAGGCGTTCACGGTGTAAAAGTAATCGACGAAGTCCCACATCTTCTGGAAAACACCGATCGCTCCGGACCCGACCATACTGTCTGCGACACCGGTGGAGAACGCCTGACTGATCTCAGTTGCTTCGGTCTTCGTCGGGATTGCACCCATAAGCTCAGCAAGGCGGGACGTGTTCGCGTCATAGGCCCGGAATTTCCGCCCATTCATATCTTCAACTTTTTGGACGGCTTCGGTGGCAAACAAACCCTGGGGTGGCCAGACGGGCATAAAGAGCAACTTCAGCCCACGCTCTTCAAGAGCGGCTTCAATTGCTGGTTTTGATTCTTGGTACAACGACCATGCTTGATCGAAGTCGGTTGCGATGAATGGCAACGTGTCCAGCCCGAAGATCAGATCCTCGCTCGCATGTGCGCCCATGTAGCGACCACCGATCGGCACCTGTCCAGAGCGAACCGCACGCAGGATTTCACCGCCAGCGTACAGAGAACCGCCCGGGTGCAGGACAATTTCTAGTTTGTCCGGAGCGTTTGTGTTCACTTCTTCAGCGAATGCCGCGTAGGCTTGCGAGATATAGTTTCCGGCGCCGTAAGCCGAAGGCATGTCCCATTTTTCCTGAGCAATGGACGGGCTTGCCATAACCATTGCTGCGGCACTGAACGCCGCAACTTGTTTCAACATCATCTTTATCTCCATCTGTCGGTTTATGTTTTTACCACGAGGTCACGCGGGAAATTTGTCAGAACCTCGCAACCCGAATTCGTGACGCGCACGCTGTCGCTGATTGCCATCCCGAAGTCTTTGCGGAACATGGTCGGGATGACGTGAAAGGTCATGTTCTCTTCAATTATCATCGGGTCGTCAGGTCGTATCGAGTAGATATGACCTTCCGCCCAGTTTGGTGGGAAACCGATTCCGATTCCGTAAGCGGTGCGGCTCTTGAAATATTTTTCCAAGCCCAGCCGCTCGACCCTGGACCGACACGCCTTATCGATCTCGCCCGACGTCCGCCCGGGCTGGATCGTGTCGACTGCAGTACTCAGGATTTCTACCAACGCTTCGGCGGTGGCTTTCTGCTCATCTGTCGGCGGGCCCAAAACGACACTGCGCGACATCATGCTATGGTACCGGTCAATGCATCCTGCCCCCTCAAGAAGCACGACATCACCCTGTTCCATCACCTTGCGTTTCCAAAGTGCGAAGCACAGGGCTGACCGTTTGCCTGAGACGACCATTGGAGGGTGGCCTATGTACTCGCTGCCCGCTGCAATGGATCCCTGGTAAAGCGCGGCCGCAACATCATTGTCACTTCGTCCGACGGCAACCATTTCAATGGCAGCTGCCATTCCGATTTCGACACACCTAGACGCTTGCCGGATGCGCTCGATCTGGGCCTCGGACTTTACCGTGCGCAGTCTTTCGATTGGACTAGACCATGCGACCAGGTTGACATCGCAGCCTTGTTGCAACGCGAGATAATCCTGAATGTTCAGGTAGCGGGATGCCGGTTCGAAACCGATACGCGATGCCTTGGTCCCTTCAAGAAAACCACAGAGTACCGACACATGATCCTCGGTATCTCTGACCGGGACCGCATCTGCTATCGTCGGCAGAGAGAGCGCCATGTCGCGATTGACGATGCGGGTCACAATCACCGGCTTGCCGTCGGCAGGGACGTACATGCATTGAAAGGTAAAGTATCCGATTGTTTGGTAACCGGTTAGCCAGAACATGTTCTCGGGATCGAAGATGAGCGCGCCATCGAAACCTTCTGACGTGAGTGCGCGCTGAACCTTTTCCAAGCGCTCTTCAAAGCTCTCTACTGGAAAGGCAAGCTCATCCGGCCAAAGTCGCCGGGTCATCCTTTGTTCCGGGGCTAAAGCCGTTAGTTGGGCCAAGGCGTACGAACTCCATTCTGAATAAGTAAGATCTTCACGTGACAACGCTCATTCGAATTCATATGAAAAGCAAATCGGATTTCGGGTAGGTAGGGACAAAAAAAGTTATGACACCCAAGCAGATTGAAGTCTTCCGTGCTGTGATGATGGCCGGATCGGTAACGTCGGCTGCCAGACGACTTAACGTCAGCCAGCCCGCTGTCAGCAAGCAGATCCACCTGCTTGAGGACTCTGTAGGGTTCAAGTTGTTCTTACGATCCGCAAACAGGCTTGAGCCCACGCACGAGGCCATACTGCTCAGCGATCGGGTTGAATCGGTCTACACAGGGCTGGACCAAGTTCGGCAGCTCGCTGTCGCGATTCGTGATGACCGCATTGGCGAGGTTGTCGTCGGGGCGATGCCGCTATTAGCCGAATTCTGGCTTCCCTCAATCCTGGCTGAACAGGCAAAGCGTGCCCACGGTGCGCGAATATCGGTTCCGGTTCGAAGTTCTGACTGGCTCTACCGCGCGACTGCAGCTGGTCGTATCGATCTTGCCGTTGGGCTGACCGACCATAACGCTGGCAGCGTTTCGCTCGTGCCGCTCTTTCGTTTACCCCTTGTTTGCTTGACCCAAGTCGGCCACAGATTTGAGCTTGTCGACCGCGTCAATCCCGACGATCTGGCTCAGGAGCCACATGTGCAGGTGCGAAGCTTTGACACCCGAGAGGGAGATACAGTCGCCTCAGCGAACCTTCAACCAAATTCCAAGGCGCGTGTGGAAGTATTCACGACCGCCGCAGCGGCCGAAATTGTACAATCGGGATTTGGGGTTACGGTAGTCGACGCCCTCACCGCCGAGGCTTTCGAGAGTCGCGGGCTGGTCGCACGGGCAGTCGATACCGACTCTTTTTTTGACCTGTCGCTGATTGAGCCAAAGATGCCGACCCACAGTAAGTATACGTCGTTGATTCGAGACGAAATCTTGAGAAGTGCACGCCTCAAGCAGGAGGCCTTGGATCGCCGCTTCGGCCTGCTATAAGCATAACTTTTCTTTGTTCTGGATAAAGCATATCGACATATTTTTCCTGTCTATGATCTGCCATCCTCTATCAGATTGGAGGGGAGCCGATGCCAGAATTCACTACTCGACCCGACCTTACAGGTCATTTCGGCATGGTTTCTTCCACTCACTGGCTTGCCAGTCAGACGGGAATGCGGATGCTCGAACTTGGGGGTAACGCATTCGATGCTGCGGTTGCAGGCGGGTTGGTTCTGCAAGTGGCTGAACCGCACCTGAATGGTCCCTTGGGCGAAGTGCCCATTCTGATACACACAGCATCTGATCGCAGAACGCAGGTGATCTGCGGACAAGGGACCGCCCCGTCAGCCGCCACCATCGACCATTTCGAGCAACTTGGGCTGGATAGTATTCCCGGCAATGGCCTTCTACCAGCCGTGGTGCCAGGCGCGTTCGACGCGTGGATGCTGATGCTTCGCGATCACGGCAGTCTGCCGTTGGATCAGATCATGCAACCCGCAATTGAACTGGCGCGGCTTGGCATACCGGTAACATCGCGCATGCGGAGTTCGATCGCGCAGATGAAGGGCTGGTTTAAAGAACACTGGCCGGAGAATGCGCGCATCTACCTCCCAGATGGGGAAACTCCAGACGAAGGGGCACTTCTTTGTAATCAAGCTCTTTCCGAGATGTACGAACGCCTTGTCGATCAGGCAACCGATCAAGGTAAGGGTGATCGTGTTGCGTCGGTTGATGCAGCCCGGTCTGCCTTCCGTTCCGGCTTTGTGGCAGAGGCGATCGCGCGGTTCTGTCAAACACAGTGCTCAGCCGACATCACCGGGCGGGACAATCGCAGCCTGCTGACGCTTGAGGATATGGCATCATGGCGGGCAAGCTATGACACGCCGGCTACCACTACGTTCTGCGACAAGACTATCTGCAAAACAGGACCCTGGGGCCAAGGCCCCGTTTTGTTGATTGCCTTGAACCTGTGCAGCCTTTTGAAAGATCGACTGGTGGAACCCGAAAGCGCGCAATTTTACCACACTCTGATCGAGATCATGAAACTGGCATATGCCGACCGCGAAACGTACTTCGGCGATCCTGACCATGTCGATGTGCCATTGGATAGGTTGCTCTCGGAGACCTACGCAAAACAGCGCGCGCACTTGGTTGACGAGAAGGCCGATCTTGGTTGGCGCCCTGGTCAGATTGAAGGCTACGATTACAGCGTGGATTACAACGCCGCCGCCCAAAGGGAAATCGATACTGATGCACTTGCCGCAGCCGGGCTGGGTGAACCCACGAGCAAGGAGCGGCGTGGTCATGGTTTTGGCCCGGCCCTTGGCGATACCTGTCACATCACGGTGACGGATCGCCACGGAAACATGGTGGCGGCAACACCTTCTGGCGGATGGATGGAATCCTCTCCGGTGATCCCAGAGCTTGGTGTTTGCCTGGGCACTCGACTGCAGATGATGAGTTTGGATCGAAGTTCGCCGGACGCGCTTGCGCCTGGCAAACGGCCACGGACTACTCTGACACCAACCCTAGTTCTGAATGCAGACAAGAGCGGCCGTATGGCTTTGGGGACGCCCGGAGGCGACAAGCAGGATCAGTGGCAACTAGCCTTCCTAGTTCGGCATTTCTTGTGCGGCTTGACTCCTCAAAAGGCGATCGATGCACCTGGATTCAGCACAACACACTGGCCGGGATCATTCTATCCTCGGCAAGCCGAGCCAGGTGCTGTCCGCATCGAAGGACGAGCGGGGGAAACCGTCCTTCGTGATCTCCGCGCACGAGGCCATGTGGTGACTCCAGCAGGTGATTGGACCGAAGGTTGGATATGCTGCACGGCACGATCGGACGCTCAAGTACTTTCTGCAGCGGCAAGTCCCCGTGGAAATCAGGCTTATGCGGTCGGTAGGTAGCGGATTCGAAGCTAGATATCGATTAATGCTACATGTTGACCTTATGCGTGACAAAAGCGTGTAGCGGTGGACACATAAACGAAGTGCAAATTCTTTACGAAACCCGAAAGGTCGCATGAAGCCCGGAACATAAACGAGGTGAGCTCAAACAGCACCACGCACGATCAACGCACTCTTCTGCCGTTCATCCATTCGGAACCTGTCCGACATCACCCGCGAAGCTAAATCGCCGTTGTCACCAGTATGATAACGGCGAGGTTCCAAGCTCAGCTGGTTCAGACATCGAAAGAGACGCCCTGCGCAAGCGGCAACTCCGCCGAATAGTTTACGGTCGCAGTCTGGCGACGCATGTAGCCTTTCCAGGCGTCCGAGCCGCTTTCACGGCCGCCACCGGTTTCCTTCTCGCCGCCAAAAGCCCCGCCGATCTCGGCGCCCGAGGGCCCGATGTTGACATTGGCAATACCGCAATCGGAGCCGACCGCCGACATGAATTCTTCGGCTTCGCGCATGTTGAGCGTGAAGATACAGGACGACAGGCCCTGCGGGACGCCGTTTTGAAGGGCAATGGCCTCGTCCAGCGTCTCGTATTCCAGGACATAAAGGATTGGCGCAAAGGTTTCGGTGCGCACGGTGCCGGTCTGACCGGGCATTTCCACGAGCGCCGGGGTGACATACGACCCGCCGGGCACGCCGTCGGTGACATCGGCACCGCCATGGACCGTCCCGCCGTCGGCGCGCGCGCGCTCGAGTGCCGCCATCATCCCGTCCCGCGCGCCCTTGTCGACTAGCGGCCCGATCAAGGTCCCGGACTCTCGCGGATCGCCCACGGGGAGACTGGCATAGGCCGTCTTCAGCCGCTCGACCAGATCGGCCTTGACCGACTTGTGAACTATGAGCCGGCGCAGCGACGTACACCGCTGACCGGCGGTGCCGACGGCCGAGAATACAATGGCGCGCACCGCCATGTCGAGATCGGCGGACGGGGTCACGATCATCGCGTTATTGCCGCCAAGTTCCAGGATGGCACGGCCCCAACGCCCGGCCACTTTCGGGCCAACGATGCTTCCCATGCGGGTCGACCCAGTGGCGGACAGGACCGGCACCTTGTGAGAGGTTGCCAACGCGTCGCCCAGATCCGCGCCACCGATGACAAGCTGGTGGAGGTAGGACGGCGCGTCTGCGCCAAACCGGGCAAGGGCCCGATCGAGGATCTTTTGACAGGCCATCGCCGTCAGCGGTGTCTTTTCCGATGGCTTCCAGATCACCGGGTTGCCGCAGATGAGCGCGAGCGCCGTGTTCCAGGACCAGACCGCAACGGGAAAGTTGAACGCCGAAATTACGCCAACCGGCCCGATCGGATGCCAGGTCTCGGACATCTTGTGCCCCGGACGCTCGGACGCGATGACCAACCCGTATAGCTGGCGCGACTGACCAACGGCAAAGTCGCAGATATCGATCATCTCCTGCACTTCGCCAAGTCCCTCGGACGCGATCTTGCCCGCCTCTAGCGTGACGAGCGCACCGAGCTCATTCTTGGCTGCGCGCAGCTCCTCACCCAGAAGCCGGACCAACTCGCCCCGGCGCGGGGCTGGGACGATCCGCCAAGCTCGGAACGCCTCTTCGGCCTGCCCAATGATGCGCGGCATGTCGGCGGCATTGGTTTCGGCCAGATGCGCAACCTCGACTCCATCGATTGGCGAGGTGACGGCCAGTGTGCCGCCGGTGAGCTCGTCCTTGTCAAATCCAAGGTCGGAAAGAACGTTTGCGTGGCTCAAGATATTCCTCCAGATAAGCGTGTTTCGTATGTCCTATCCCCTGTCGCGATCTTTCCGAGCGCGCTCAAAGCGGGACAGGCCGCATGTCAGGTCGTTATTGCCAGTGTCGCGGAACAGTCTCCTGCGTCAGGCATAGCGGGCCCCATTCGATGTCTTGAGAAAATCGGCAAGCGGGATGGCTTCCTGCTTCAGGAATCCCTGCTGTGGCAACGCACCGTCGCGCACCATCTCGATCACGGCCGCGACCGACGAGGCGGTGGTCCAGGCAATCGCCGTCCGTTCCTTGCCCGCGATGTCCAGCGGTTTCAGACCGCGCACAAATTCCCGCCTTTCAAGCTTGCCGTCGATCGTCCCTTCCGCCGAGACATGGATGTAGACGATATCGTTGCTGACCGGCGGCTTGGCGTTGACCAGCACCTCGCCCGCTTCCTTACGCCGTTCGCGCATGAGAAGCTCGTGGAAGAAGAAATTCATCAGAGCGACGTGACCGGGATACCGCATGCTCTTGTAATCCATGTTGGGCACGCTGTCCTTGTAGGTCTCGCACATCGTGCCGAGGCCTCCGGACGTGGTGAAGGCTTCAAGCTCCAGCCCGCCAATGACGATCTTTTCCACCCATTCCATGGGCGATACCCACTTGATCTGCCCTTCTTCCAGAACCTCACAATCGTTGAGGTATTCGTTCACAACCCCCTCGGGCGACCAGTTGAACGAATAACCCATCAGACCTGTCGGGTTCTGCGGCAAGGCGCCGACCCGCATCCGGCAGGAGCGGCAGTCATCGAACTGCGAAATGAGATCCGCGCCCACGATCCCGACAAAGCCAGGCGCAAGCCCGCATTGCGGGGCCATCAGCGCCTTGGATGTCTTGGAGAGCTCAAGGATGGTTTTGGTGGTCGGGACATCTTCCGTAAGGTCAAAATAATGGATGCCAAGATCATGCGCGATCTTTGCCAGGCCTGAATTGAGGAAAAAAGGCAGACAAGAGAGGACCGCATCCTGCCCGGCGAGAAAGCCTTGCACAGTATCTCTGTCCGACACGTCCATGGTACTGACATCAAAAGGGAGACCATCGACCTCACGACTGTCCCCACCCGTCACGACGAAGCCCACTTCGTGGAGCAATTCCCCAGCAAGCTGCCCGACCTTTCCGAGGCCCAGTATCGCGATCTTTTCCATGCGCGCTCCTCTGACTGACCCTGTGACAAAATCAGACTTCAGCTTGACAGAAAACACCCTGTTTATGCATTTATGCATTCAGTTAATGTCGGATTTTCAATGAGCATCCTGTCTGACCGATTGCCCAGCCTGTCCGTCCTGCGATGTTTCGAAGCCGCTGCTAAGCATGCGAGTTTCACAAACGCCGCCGAAGAATTGGGACTGACGCAAAGTGTCGTCAGCCGTCAGGTCAAAGAGCTTGAATCGCACGTCGGAACGGCTCTTTTCCGGCGCGAGGGAAGGGGAGTCTGTCTGACGTCCGCAGGCGAGGTCTTTGCCGCGGAGCTGACAAGCGACATGCACCGCTTGCGCCGCACCATTCAGAATGCCGCTGCCGCAGGATCAGGGCCGCCGGTCATGACCATCGCCGCCCCGCCCACCTTTTCGGCGCGCTGGCTTGTGCCGCGTCTTCAGGATTTCCGGGCGCGCCATGACGACCTCGATCTCATCGTGCTGAGCCGTAGCGAACCCTTTGCTCTCGCCACCGAAAAAGTGGATGCGGCGGTGTATTTCGGCGGCCTCGACTGGCCGGGTGTCCGGTTGACCCCGCTCTGTCCCGAGAACCTCAAAGTGGTCGCAAGCCCCGCTCTCCTCGCAGGGAAAAGCTCGTGGCAGGCGGACGACATCCTGCGCCTGCCGCTTCTGCACCTGTCCTCGCGCCCGGAGCTATGGTCGGATTTCGCCCGACTGTCCGGCCACGAAACTCCGCTGCGATTTGGCTGCCATTTCGACCAGTTTTCACTTTTGATCACTGCGGCGACCAGCGGCATGGGAGCCGCCATTCTGCCGACCTATCTCGTTGAAAAAGAGTTACAGGACGAGACACTCTATGCAATTGCCGACGTCCCGGACACCAGCACCAAGTGCTATCATATTGCCACGCCAACCGGCAGATTGAGCGAGATGACAAACGACTTAATTGCCTGGATGCGCAACGAGGTTGGAACTCGCACCTGACTGCATTCTGGCGCTCCGAGCGGCAGAGACGACGGGGCCATCACAAAGGCAATTGCGCTGCGACGCGGAAGCGAACACTGGCTCTTTGGAGCGGCGGGACAATCCGCACCGGAGGGGGCTGAGCGATAATGCGGAGGCCCGGGGGGCTAGGCCACCGCATTCGCCTTGGTCACCATGCCACGCTGATCCTCCCGACCCATCGAGACGAGAACCGGGGTAGGATCTTGCCGGGCCTGAAAATCGGTCTTGGATGTCATGCCCTTCCAACCAGCCGAGATGAGCGATTGGGCGACCGCGCCGCCCAACGTCGTTCCGGGGCCGACGACAATGAAGAGGTCAGGCGCGAATTCGCGCGCCGCGACTGTAATGGCTCTGATAAAGTCGTAGGTCTGCGTGACTTGATGCCCAAACGTGTAATCCCAGAGCGCATTCGGATCAGACGCATAGGGCCACCAAATCTGGCCGCGCCCGTCGAGCATCGGCAATTTGGGCTGACGGAACATGGCCGACTTGAAGTGGGTCAGCGCCGCATTCGAGACCGGCGCCACAAGTGACGAGTGAAACGCGGCATGGCCGGGCAACCGCATTGGAAAGCGATCCTGCTGTGGCACCGCCTTTTCAAATGCGCCAAGTCCGTCCTCGTTGCCCGCCAGAACGAGCATGCCGCCGAGATCGATCGACAGAGACAGGGCGTGGCCTGGCCTCTCTGCGATTTCGGCAATCTGGGTCAGGAGCGCGGCCTTTGCGTTCGCATCGACCCGCCAGTCGGACCCGACATGAGGATAGATCGTCTGGCCGCCTTCGCCGGTCTGGTGCATCATCCGGCCCATCGTGGTGGTGATCTCGAATCCGTCCTCGGCGCTAACGGCACCCGCGCAGGCGAGGGCCGTGTACCAGCCCATCGAGTTGCCGGTGACGGCAACCACCTCGATGTCGTCCGAGAGGCTCATGGCATCGCCAACGCCAGCGGCAAAGATGAGACCCGACGCATTGTCCCCGCGGGCATGTTTTGCCGGTGAATAGCGCGATGCACCATCCAGCGAGCTCAAGGTGTCGGCGCCGTCGACAACCCGTTGAACATCAAAGCGCTTCAGCAGTTCGGGGTCGGGAAAGTGCCGTGCCAAGGTCCCAAGCTCGGACTTGTTGTAGGTGCCCCGACCAGGGCAGATCAATACGGCCCGTTTCATGACAAGAGATCTCTTGCCGCTGCGACGATGCTGTCCCTCGACGGCATGGTGGCGCCGTAGGCGGGACCAGTAGCGATAAAACTATCGGCGGCAGCGAGCCGCGTGGCCGAAAGCCCCGTCTCGGACAGTGTCGTCATCACCGCTTCTGAGACACCGCCGGTGGCGCGTGTTTCATCGACGACGAGGATGTGTTTGCACGGGCGCACAGCCTTGATCATCGCCTCGATTGGAAGTGGGTTCAACCAGCGCAGATCGATGATCCGTGTATCGGCATCGAGCAGGGCCTGTACCTGATGAGACAGGTAGGTGCCATTGCCGAAGGTGACGATGGCGAGATCCCTGCCGTCGCCAGTCTGACCGACCTCTCCGAGTGACACGCCAGTTACCGGCGCCGGATAGTGGCACATCCACCCGCCATCTCCGGACTCGTGCAAGTCGCGCATCGGATAGAGCGCGATCGGTTCGAGAAAGACCACCAGACGCTGCTCTTCGCGCGCAAGTCGCACACATTCGCGCAGCATCGACACTGCGTCGCTCCCGTTCGAGGGGCAGGCGAGGATCAACCCCGGAATGTCCCGGAGAACCGCGACAGAATTATCATTGTGGAAATGCCCGCCGAACCCCTTCTGATAGCCAAGCCCGGCGATGCGCACGACCATAGGATTGGTGAATTGCCCGCGCGAGAAGAAAGGCAGGGTCGCGGCTTCTCCGCGCAACTGGTCTTCGGCGTTATGTAGGTAGGCCAGGAACTGGATCTCGGGCATCGGCAGAAATCCGTTATGCGCCATGCCAATACCCAAACCCAGTATCGATTGCTCATCGAGAAGCGTATCGATCACCCGATCCGGTCCGAAGCGTTTTTCAAGCTTTTGCGTCACGCCATAGACGCCACCTTTTCGCCCAACGTCCTCGCCCATCAGAACGATTTCGCGATGCTCCAGCATGAGATCATGAATCGCCCAGTTGATCAGGCGGCTCATCGGTTGCGGTTCGCTCTGCGCCCCCAGGTCAGACCCAAAGAGTTCTGCGCGACGCTCGGGACTTGGCCCATTTGTTGGGGCGCACGCGCGGGCCGGTGGAATGAGGCTGGCCATAACCTGCCTGGCAGTTTCGAGGCGCGGTCGTGTGATGGCCTCTGCGGCCGCCCGCGTGACACGCTCGCGGGTTTCGTCATAGATCGTGAGTGCTTCGCTCGGGGCGAGGGCCCCAGCAGCCTTGAGAAGCGCGACCGACCTGATCAGCGGGTCCTGATCTTCTTGTGCCTCCACTTCTGACTTTGGCAGATAGGTCGTGGCCACGTCAGCGCCGGCATGTCCGTAGAGCCTGACGGTCTTGATATGCAGAAACGCAGGCTTGCGACGGGTGCGCACAAACTCTGCCGCCGCCGAAGCGACGGAAACCGTGTCGTAGATGTCGCCGCCGTCGCATGTGAAGTACTTAAGCCCTGGTCGGGCTGAAAACGTGGCCGCGATCCAGTCCTTTGGTGTCTTTGTCGAAATGCCGATGCCGTTGTCTTCGCAGACGAAGAGGAGCGGCAGAGGGATCGACTGATAGCTGGCCCAGGCCGCCGTATTGAAGGCCCCCTGCGCCGTCGAATGGTTTGCCGATGCATCGCCGAACGAGCACATCGCGATGGCATCGCGCGGATAAACCTCGTGTTCTGGCGCGTGCCGCTTTGCGGCCGCGATGCCATAGGCGGCGCCGACGGCTTTCGGAAGGTGGCTGGCGATCGTCGAAGTCTGGGGCGGAATGTTAAGGTCCTTTGATCCCAGAACCTTATGACGCCCGCCGGATATCGGGTCCTCCGACGAGCAGGCAAAACTGAGCAGCATGTCCCAAAGCGCTGTTTGTCCCGGCACCTGCGTTGCCCGAGCGATCTGAAAGGCGCCGTCGCGATAATGCAGAAACGCCGGATCCGTTGGGCGCAATGCATGGGCCACCCCCGCCATCCCCTCGTGCCCCGAGGATCCGATGGTGTAAAACCCGTTACCCGCCACCTGCATCGCGCGGCTTTCGAGATCGAGTGCCCTGCTCAAAACCTGCGCGCGATAGAGGCCCACGGCCTCGTGATCGGCAAGGCCGGTTCCCGGCTGGGCATCGGGCAGGTCCCCCTCTGAGACCCGCCGCCGAAAGTTGGCCTCAACAATGACAGAGCGATCCATGGCTTAGAAAAACGCCTGCAAACCGGTCTGCGCCCGCCCGAGGATCAGCGCGTGGATGTCGTGCGTGCCTTCGTAGGTGTTTACCGTTTCAAGGTTCACCATGTGCCGGATGACGTGGAATTCTTCGCTGATGCCGTTGCCTCCGTGCATGTCACGGGACATGCGGGCGATGTCGAGCGCCTTACCGCAATTGTTCCGCTTGATGAGCGAGATCATCTCGGGCGCGGCTTTGCCGGTGTCCATCAACTGCCCGACACGGAGCGCCGCCTGAAGGCCAAGTGAGATCTCGGTCTGCATATCGGCCAGCTTCTTCTGGAAGAGCTGTGTCTGTGCCAGAGGCTTGCCGAATTGCTTGCGGTCCAGCCCATAGGTCCGGGCTCGGTGCCAGCAATCTTCGGCCGCCCCCATTGTGCCCCAGGCAATCCCGTAGCGCGCTCGGTTCAGGCAACCGAACGGCCCTTTGAGACCCTCGACATCTGGCAGAAGCGCGTCTTCTCCGACCTCGACACCGTCCATAACGATCTCCCCGGTCACCGAGGCGCGCAGGCTGAGCTTGCCCGCGATTTTCGGTGCAGAAAGTCCCTTGGTGCCTTTCTCAAGGATAAACCCTCGGATCTTGTTGTCATGTGCCTCGGACTTGGCCCAGACCACAAAAACATCCGCGATCGGGCTGTTGGAGATCCACATCTTGGTGCCGGTCAGCCTGTAACCGCCATCAATCTTTTCAGCGCGGGTCTTCATGCCCCCCGGATCCGACCCCGCGTCGGGCTCGGTCAGACCGAAACAGCCGATCCATGCCCCGCTGGCGAGTTTTGGCAGGTACTTCTGACGCTGTTCGTCGCTGCCATAGGCGTCGATCGGGTACATGACCAATGAACTCTGGACTGACATCATCGACCGATAGCCGCTGTCGACCCGCTCAATCTCGCGCGCGATGAGCCCATATGTGACGTAATCGCCTCCGAGGCCACCGAAGTCTTCGGTAATTGTGGATCCCAACAACCCGGCTTCGCCCATCTCGGCAAAGATTTCGGGTTCGACGCGCTCTTCCTTATAAGCGTTCACGACCCTCGGCATCAGCACTTCCTGTGCGAACACGCGCGCAGCGTCCGACAACATGCGTTGGTCTTCAGTCAGTTGGTCTGTCAGTCGGAACGGGTCCGACCAATCGAATCCGGCAAGGTCAGGGCCAAAACCCGGAGCCTGTGCGTCTTTCATTGCGAGACTCCCTCAAGAAAGTTACGGAGGCGTTCCAATCCCCGGTCGAGGTCGTCATCCGAGTAGGCGAACGACAAACGGAAATGCCCGGGCATTCCAAAGGCACGACCGGGCACCACTGCGACACCGGCTTGATCAAGAAGTGCCGCGCAGAACGCGCCGTCGTCGCCCGGGCAGCTTGGAAAGGCATAAAATGCACCGGAAGGAACGCTGCAGGAAATGCCGGGGAGGCCGGACAGGGCCGCAACGACCATGTTGCGGCGCTGGCGATAGGTGTCCCGGCGACTGGCGAGAAGGGCGCGGTCGCCTTCCAACGCGGCAAGGGCAGCCGCCTGCGAAACCGACGAGGCGCCCGAGGTGGATTGCCCCTGCATGGCGATCATGTCCTTGATCAATGACGCCGGACCGACGCCCCAGCCGATGCGCCAGCCCGTTATTGCCCATGCCTTGGACACACCCGACACGATCAAAGTGCGATCGGTCAGATCGGGTGCGGCCGTGACAAAGCTGGTAAAAGGGTCAAAGCTGAGGTGCGCGTAAATCTCGTCCGACATCACAGCGACGCCCGGATGCTCACGCAGGACTTTTGCAAGGGCCTTGATCTCGATCGCGGTATAGATTGTCCCGGTCGGATTGGAGGGACTGTTGAGCATCAGCCACCGGCTGCGCGGCGTGATCGCGGCCTCAAGTTGCTCGGGCCGGAGCTTGAAGCCCTGATCCGCACCGCACGGGATGACGACCGGGTGCCCGCCCGCGATCCGCACCATGTCTGCGTAACTGGTCCAGAACGGCGCCGGAATGATGACCTCGTCGCCCGGATTGACCGTCGCCAGAAGCGCGTTGGCAATCACCTGTTTGGCCCCGGTCGAGATCACGACCTCATGCGCCTCACGCCCATGTTCGGCGGCAACCGCCGCTCGGAGCTCAGCAGTGCCCGCGGTCGGGGTGTACCGGGTCTCGCCGCGCCGTGCGGCGGCGTGGGCAGCCTCGACAACGAAGTCCGGCGTGGGAAAGTCCGGCTCTCCGGTCGACAGGGCGATGATGTCCGCACCCTCTTTGCGCAGTCGGGCCGCCCGCTCGGAGATCTGAACGATTTCGGACAATTCTATGCCGCCCAAACGGTCGGCACGCATTATCGATGATGGCGCATTGTCTTTCATGGAGCACTCCTCAGCGCCTGTTTACGCACTTGATTAGGGGATTAATATGCATCATTTTCGCATGTTTCAGTGACTAAAAAGCATGAGTATGCTGCCCACCATCGCCGTTCTCAGAAGCTTTGAAGCCGCGGCGAAGCATCAGAGCTTTGCCGCCGCAGCGGAAGAGTTGCGGATCTCTCAAGCCGTGGTCAGCCGACAGTTGCATTAGCTTGAGGGACTTGTCGGCCACCAGCTCTTTCGCAAGGAAGGCCGTGGAGTGGCGCTGACCGGGGCCGGGATGGCACTGGCCAGGACCTGCACCTTGGGCTCGAGCGGCTGCGGGACATTCTGCACAAGGCCCGTGTCGGGGGTGACACTGCACAGGTTCTTACGATCGCCGTCCCGCCCACCTTCGCGTCGCGCTGGCTTGTCCATCGGCTCGTAGAGTTCCGCGACCAATGGCCGGATGTGCGGCTCATCCTGAAAAGCCGGTGGGCGCCGTTTGACCTTGTGAGCGAGGGCGTGGATGTCGCCATCCACTTTGGCGCTGCAGACTGGATTGGTGGCGAACATACTCCAATCTGGCGCGAAGCCCTGGTGGCTGTACTGTCGCCAAAGATGAAAACCGATACTGAGATTTTGTCGCCCGCCGATTGCGGTGATCTGCCACTTCTCCATCTCGACTCGCGCCGCAATGCCTGGCCCACGTACTTTGAACGGCACGGGCTGGACCCGAGAGCCGCCTATTCCGGCGATGTCTTTGACCAGTTTTCGACGATGATCGGGGCGGCAATCGCAGGGCTGGGGGCGGCGCTCGTTCCCACCTATCTTGTCGAGCGAGACTTGGCCGAGGGCGCACTCGTAGCCCTTGGTCCGCCGGACACCGCCGACGGCATGTATTATGCCGTGACGTCGAATGGCTGACCAAGCTCCAACAACCATACCTTCAGAATCTAGGCGCGAAGGCCTCCCTCTGCCTTCGTCATGCTGAGAGCCGCGCCTTCCCGTCTCTTCAGGTGCCCAACCATGCCGAGAAGGTTATCGGCACGCGGATTACCCTTGTCTGATAGCATGCGCATGAGGCTTTTCGGGCTCTTGTCGAGTTCGGCCGCGAGGGTCTCGAAGCCCACCGTCGCGTTAACGTAGTTGCGCAACAGCACCTTACCCGTCTCGAGGTCATCGCTCAGGAGCGCCTCGATCGCCTCACGGAAAAGGCCAAAGCGAAACTCAGGGTCACGCTCGGCCCGCGCCTTGACGGCGCTCTTGAAACTTCTGGTAAGTGGCATCTCTAGCCTCTTTTCTTCCGCCTTTTGTAGTCCGCCCAATAAGCCTGGGCCTGCTCGATGTCCTTCGACTGTCGCTTCTTCGTGCCGCCCGTGAGGAGCACGACAAGTTTTTCGCCGTCCTGGCCGAAGTAGAGACGGTAGCCGGGGCCGAATGGGTCCGCCGTTCGGAAACCCCCTGCCCTACGGGCTTCACGTCTCCCAGGTTCCCTGTTTCGATCCTTGCAATCGCCGTGGTCACCTTGAGGGCCGCCTGCGTATCGAGCGCGTCAAATCACTCATCGAATGGTGCTCGTCCCTCCTCCGTTTCATAGACGAGGACTTCAATCATCGCGCACTATGGTGGCATATGTGTTACCAATTGGCAATTTTCAACTCCTTCAAACTCTACTGAAGCCCGCATCCTCCAGTTGTTCCCGGTCCGGCAGGTCCTGAAGCGACTCCAGATCGAACGCCACCAGGAACTGCTCGGTGGTCACGTAAGTGTAAGGCGCTCCGCGCCTTGGGGAACGTGGCCCGGTCCCGATCAGCCCGCGCGCGTGCAGCCGGCCGATGAGATCGCGGCTGATCTCCTTGCCAAAGATGTCCTTGAGCCCGTCCCGCGTGATCGGCTGGTGATAGGCGATGGCGGCTAGGACCGCCACGTCGTACTCACGCAGATCGAGGTCCTGGTCACCGACATCCGCGGCCGTTTGGATCGCCGCCGTATAGGCCGGCCGTGTCCGAAGCATCCATCCACCGGCGACGCAGGCAACTTCATAGGGCCGATCCGCCAACTCGACTGTCAGATCCTCGATCAACAGATCGACCGAGACCCCCTGCCCCACCACGCGCGCGAGGTCCGCGCGCGGCACCGGGGACGCGCTGGCAAAAAGCACGGCTTCGATCCGACGCATCCATTCACGCCAGCGCAGGTCGGCGGGCAAATCTTCCAGTTCTCGATCCAGGTCCGGTCCGGGCTGGTCCTTGGCCATTGCTTAGATCCCGTAGAGCCGAAAGGTGTCGCGGCCGGTCAGCTCGCGCACAGCGCCGAGCGCGACCAACCGATCACAGAACCGCCGGGCGGCACGATCGGAGCGCAGCGACTTTAGCGCCGCCGGCGCAACCGCGTCCTTGCTTTGGAACAGCGCGACGGCCTCGTCCGCGCCCTTCGCCCGGAGCCTCGGCGCAACTTCTTTCAAGCGGGCCGCACGGCGGGCAAGATCCTTGGCCTCACCCGTCGCTTCGGCAGCAGCCGCCAAGATCGCCCGATAACAGGCCAAGCGCAGCTCTTCACCCGACTTCCGCAGATCGGCCCGCTTAAGACCGAGCGCGAGGAGCGGGAGGACATGGCTCCACCCAAATACTTGTGCCAAGGCCGCATCCGCGAGCAACACGGGCGCGGTATGGTCTCGAGGTCGGTCCTCCATCACTGATTGCAGAACGGACACGCCACGTGGGACCAGCGCGCCCTGCCCCGCATCGAGCCACACGGCAATTTGCTCTGCGTCGATCGCGGGCAATGCGCGGCGTAGCACCTTCACTGAGATCGGCCGCTCCACCGCACGTCGCCAAGAGAGATAGGTCTCGCCTGCTGGACCCGGAGTATCGCCAGGTTGCAGAAACGCCACCGCATCGCGTAGCTCTGAAGCCCGTTCGGGGCGTCCCTGATGCGTCATGCTGGCGTCCGCGGCGCGCAGCGCCAGCCGCGCCCGCAGCAAGGTCTGGGGCACGTTCTGATCATTCAACACAAGATGCAGATGGTTCAGCGCAGCACCTGACAAAAACGCCACATCTTCAGGGGTTTCGGCACGCCCGGACGTGACCCACGGCGGCATTCTGGGTAACGTATCGAAGTTGTCAGCGGCATAGGTCATGCCACAAGACTATCCCACGGCGGCGCTTTCGTCCACAATATGATGTGCAAACCGCCCCACTCTGCGGCCCTTCGCTATGTCCAATAAGATTGCCTTATCGGACATAAAGGAATATGCTCAGCGACATGTCGAAAAACCACGAGAAATTGTCGGATGACCGGAATTCATGAGATTCAAGCACTTCCGCGAAAAACCGATCGGGGTTCATGAGATTCTGGAGCGGTATTCATGAGACTGGACGCGCCGGAATTCGTGAGACTGGCGCCGTTTTGCAGTTTTCTCGGCGATCTGACGCTCTCTCTCGTCGCGCTGAGCACGCCAGAGCCGGGCAGAGATGCGTCTCCTCAACGAGAGCGGCCATGATCTGAGTGCTTCCTGCACCCGCCCCTGCCCGTCTGTGTCGCTTGCGAGCAGCATGGCGATAGCCAGGGCAACGGGCGCCTCGACGATCCGGCCGATGCCAACCGTCAGCGCGAAACCCTGCAATAACGAGCCTTGTGCTAGACCATACAAGCCCGGGCGCACCGGTTTGGCCAGCACTGGCGCCACCTGATCGTATTCGGGAACGATGACGGTCAGCGCCTGACGGATGATCGGCATGGTGAGAAATTCATGGTAGTCCCGCCGGGTTTGCAACGAGATGCGCGGTTGCTCGGACAGGGACGGTGGTGAAGCGCGTCGGTGCCGCGCTGTCAGGACGGCCAGCATTTCCGGTGCGTCCAGAGCCCCCTGCCCCGCCCCACGTGCCCAGGCGTCGAGAATGGCGGAACCGGCTTTTGCATGCGGCGCTAAAGCCGCCATCCGGGTGTCACCCAACATTTCGGGCAAGGTCGCGCCGGTGGCATCCTGCAAATCTGTGCCGTGAACGGGGCAGCGAAAAACCCAGGGTAGTGCCATCGACTTGCCTTGCACATCGCCCGGGCAAAGCGGGCAGTGATGGCGGGATCGAGGCGCGATCATCATCCGGGCGTCAGGAATGAATTCGCCAAATGTCATCGCCTGCACGGTCTCGACCGAAAGCCCGGTTCGCGTTCCTATCAGAGCCCCCTCCCCTTCCGAAAGGCGCCACTCTAGGTCGAACGCATCCTTGCCCGGCACACCAAGTTCCGCCAGGAACTCCGATGCGGTCAATGCATAGAATGAAGCCATTCGCGCGATCCACGAGGACAGTCGTTCGTCCGTCTCAGGAGGGAACACGACCGGCAGGCGGCGCTCTCCTGTCACACGGGCTCTCCCAGAGCCGCTTGCAGCCTGTCACCGCTCAAAACATCGCGTGACACGATCCGTTCCTCACCGCTCTCGATCGCGGCGATCGCCAGCTGGGACATGATCGAAAAGATGCCTGAGGTGATGCCGCCGGTCACCTTGATGATCCGAGTGAGAGCCTTCTCGTCGATCTCGCTTTCGCGCCTGAGCGGCAGGCTGCGTGTGAGCGTGCTCATCAACCCCGTGAAATCTGCCCCTTCCTGCCAGGGTGGCAGGGCGAAGGCTTCGAAACGGCGCACCAGCTGCGCATCTGTGCGCAGCGCATTGCGGGCCTGGGCAGTGCCGACGCAGACGAGCGGCACCCGCAGCTCATTGCCGAGGAACCGCAACATGTTCAGAAAACGCGCCTGTTCGCGGATGGTGCCCGCCTGCAAGCTGTGGATCTCGTCGATCACCAGCATGTGGGGCCGAAATTCGGTCAGAAGCCGCAGGGCCAGGCTTTCAAGCACGGCAAGCGTCGCCCGAGGTGGCTCCGGGGCGCCGATCGCGGTCAGAATCCGCCGGTAGAACCGAGTCTCATCGGGGCCTGAAACCATCTGCACCGCGACGACCGGCATTTGCAGCCGCCCGGTCGTATCGTCGAAGCGCGAGGCATGATCACGCGTGAACTTCTCGATGATCATCGTCTTGCCCATGCCGCTTTCGCCGACCAGAAGCAGGTTCGGCATCCGGGCGCGCTCCGGGAAGGCTAGCAAGGTCTCGAGCTTGGCCAGGGCCGCCTCCGCGCGGGGATAGGACACCCATCGATCGGCCCGGATGCGCAGGATGCGCTCTTCGGCGCTGAGCGCGGCAATCCTGCCGGCACCCGGAAAAAGATGCGGAAACTCAGTCATCATCATACCACTCCTCGACATAGAACCCGGGGTGATCCTTGAGCGCATTGCCCCCTGATTCCGGGGCGGGTAGCGCTTCAGACGCTTTTGCATCAGGCGTCACATCGATCAACGGGCGCGGTTCCAGATGCGCCCGTCGGGCTTTGTGGCGCCGCATGGCTTTCGTTTGCCGCTCGGCGCCGTCCACGAGGTCGCGTTGCGCCTGGATCGTTGAAAAAATGAGCTCTTCATCCACCGACCGGCGCCCGGCCTCGCGCAAGGCGCGCCGCGCCGCGCGGTGTTCCCAGAGTGTTATTGCCGGCCGCGTCAGATCGGCCGGCCGGGCCTCGATGACGCCATCCTCGGTTAACACGAAGATACGCGAGAGATCGCGTGGGTCGTATTTGAGGGTGTATTTGCGGCTTTCCCGGCCCATCAACCAGCGCAACTCGTCCGACCAGTAGCGGATATGAAAGAGATGAAAGCCGTCTCGCTGCAGAACGCGTTGTTCCGAGGGCAGGAAATCGACCAGAAACTGCCTGAGATCGGTCGGCATGCGGCGCCTGGACTCGTCCATGTTCGATGCCCAGGCCGCCGCAGGCGTGGTTTCCAGCGCGCTGTGGACGCGGACATGGTAGGAACCGGTGATTTCCAACGCGAGCCAGATCTCCAGCTCCTGTAATGTCATCACCGCCTCGGCCTCGGCATCAAGATCGCCGCGCTCGAAGATGTTCGAGAAATGCGATCCCGGCAGCAGGTGAACCGCCCCCATCATCGTGCCGATCAGCCGCTCTATATGGCCACCATAGCGCGGCGTGCCGGGCGGACGGTGCTGTAGATCAATCTGATACTCGGCGCAGGCGCGCTCAAAGGCCCGGGCATGAAATTCCGCGCCGTAGCACGTCGGGAAGAAGGGCTGCTGGTAGGTTATGGTCGCCTGCGCAGCCTCTAAATTGCGCAGCGGGTGGCCATAACCGGGTCTCAGGTCTCAACAGTGGTTTTGCACA